>JBAUIG010000357.1:0-3057 GCA_049682735.1 Candidatus Macondimonas sp.
GCCCAGGGCACATCGCGATGATGGTCCCGGGCCAGGGCAATGGCGGTCGCCGTCACCAGGGGGATGCCTTTGTAGGGAGGGCCGAACAGCATGTCGAAACCGATACCGGCCTGGATCAGGGCACTCGCGTAGAACCCGCCCAGGGCCGAGAGCGCCGCGCCGGTCTGGAATTGGCCGGCATTGAAGAAATACGGGCTGATGCGCCCGGATTTGAGCGTGAACTCACCGAAGCGCAGCGCGCCGTGGTCGATGGCGAAACGCACGAAATTCTGCTGGGGCATGGATAGACTCGTCTGGCTGGGTCGATGAGCGGTTTGTCATGATACAGGGGCATCTCAGCGCTTGCGCGGCTGGCCGCAGTGATGGATGCACCCTCCTGAACATCAGGCCAGTATATTCCAGATTAAAATACCAAATAATTATATATTTCTAATTTATAATTTCTTTATCGAATTTAATTCTCGACTTAGACTGCGCTGTAACCATGGCGCAGGAGCAATCCGATGCAATCCATCCTTGCTCAACAAATCAATGCCCTTCGGGCCAAAATTCTGATCGTGCCCGGCAAGGGCAATAGCGAATCCGGGCACTGGCAAAGCCTGCTGGAAGCCCGTCTGCCGGATGCCCGGCGGGTGGAACAGGCCAACTGGCAACAGCCTTCCCTGATGCCCTGGGCGGAACGGATAGCGATGGCAGCCCGGGAACACGACGGCCCCGTGCTGGTGGTGGCCCACAGCTTCGGTTGCCTGGCCACCGTGCAGGCCTTGACCGTCCTGGGTGTGCCGATCGCAGCCACCCTGCTGGTGGCGCCGGCCGATCCACATCGCTTCGGCATCGATCCGACCTGGCTGCAATCCGCGCTGCCCGGTATCCACCGGATGGTCATCAGCAACAATGATCCCTGGCTGAGCCCGGGGCGCGCGAATGCGCTGGCGCGAGCCTGGAAGATACCGCCCCTGAGCTTGGGCAATGCCGGCCATATCAACGTGGCAGCGGGATTTGGGGCCTGGCCGCGGGGAGATGTTCTGCTCGCCGAGCTCTTGGCGCGCCTCATCGATCAATCCGCTGCCGGCGCATCGCTGCGGCCTGCTGATCCACAATCCGCCAATACCCCATTACTCAGCCAATTCGCCCGGCAAGGGATCGCCTTATGAAATTCAAGACCGATCCGCCCGCCGAACCAACACTCAGCCTCGACATTCCGCATGGGACGCCAGCGACACGCACCGCTCCGGCGCAGGTGTTGACCCTGAACAAGTTGGCTCAGCAAGCTCATTCCATCCGCGCCAGTGCGCTGGTTTTCGCCGACCCCCGCTCCCAGGAACTGCTTGATTATGTGGAGCGCATCAGCCCCAGCGATGCCAACGTCCTGATTCAGGGTGAGACTGGCACGGGCAAGGAACTGGTGGCGCGCCACGTCCATGAGTTGAGCGGCCTGCAGAAGGGGCCTTTCGTGGCCATCAATTGCGCGGCGCTCAACGAAAACCTGCTTGATGCCGAGCTATTCGGTTATCGCAAAGGCGCCTTCACCGGCGCCGACAGTGATCGGGCAGGCTGGTTTGAAACGGCGCAGGGCGGAACCCTGTTTCTCGATGAAATCGGTGATTTGCCTCTCAGCGCCCAGGTCAAGCTGTTGCGCGTGCTCCAGCAGCGCGAAGTGGTGCGGGTGGGTGCGCGCACGCCAGTGCCGGTGAATTTCCGCCTGATCGCCGCGACCAACGTCAACCTGAAAGCCGCGGTGGAAGCCGGCCATTTCCGCGCTGATCTGTATTATCGGCTCAGCGTGGCTGAAGTCCGGTTGCCACCGCTGCGTGAGCGGCCCGGCGACATTGCGCCATTGGTCAGCCATTTCCTGGGCATCTATGGCCAACGGCTCGGATATCGGGATGCGAACATTCAACCGCAGGCGCTGGACCTGCTGCAGCATTACAGTTGGCCGGGCAATATCCGGGAGCTGGAAAACGTCATTCACCATACCCTGCTGGTCTGCCCCGGTACCGAGATTCGCGTCGAGGACATTCACCTGCCCGACCGGCCGCAGCGACCCGGCGAATCGGTGACCACGCCAGAGGCGCGATTGCAGCAGGTCTTTCGGGAATTAATGGCCCACTCGACCGCGGATTTGCATGCGTTCAGCGAGCGGATCCTGATCGAAACGGCCTATCAGCACAGCGGTGACAACCAGATCCAGGCTGCGAAAGCCTTGGGGATCAGCCGCAATGTGCTGCGTGAGCGGCTGCAGCGTCTTGGCATCATCCCTTACCCCCCCTCGCGCCGATCGTGAGCGGCGGTGTTGTCTGTGTTTCAGCCCTGCAGCTCTTGCCGCAATGCGCCGGCCAGCCGCTCGGCAGCCAGACGGATGTCCGGGATCGCAGTGCATTCCAAGAGCACGCCTTGCATGGGCGCGCCCAGGCTGTGGAGTCCAGGGGAGATCGCCCCGTCCGCGCTGCGCAACGCGCCGGCAGACGTGGCGTCAAGGCCCATGCCGAGCGGATGGGCACGCACATGGCAGGCGGCGAACAACTGACGCAGCAGGGGATCTCGACTGCGTTCATAGTGCGCTTCGGGACCGGTCGCGTTGACCACCAGATCGAACCAGCCTTCCTCGCGCGAAGCTTGCCCCCGACGACATCAGCGCGCCTGGACCCGATTGCCAACCTGGCGCAGTCTTTCCAGACGGGCCGGCAGAATTTCGAGCTGTCCCGCTTGCCGTAACTGCCGGAGCGTTTCATGATTCCGGTCCGGAATGCGATGCCGATGGATCGCCCAAAATGCCCGCCCGTGCCGCAGGAAACGCGCCTGATCCGCAGGCGATAAATGCGTCCAGAGGGTCTGCGCCTTGACCCGCAGTCCGTTCATCACACGCTCCCAGGATTCACCCGCTGCCACCCTCAGGCGCAGTTGCCGCAACAAGCCGCGCAGCGACGGGACCGTGTCCGATGTATCAAAATCAAGCGATTCCTGGGTACCCCAGGGCAAGGGCAGACGGCCATGGCGTGACAGGGCAGTCAGATGCACGCCGTTGCGAGCGGCCGGCGCCAGACTCAGGACGCCATC
>JBAUIG010000358.1:0-8279 GCA_049682735.1 Candidatus Macondimonas sp.
GCCCTCATGGGCCTCTTTTTGCTTCCCACCGCATTGCTCGCTCGTTCAGGGCAAGTGGATGTCCCGATCCTGGGACCAAATGGGCCTGCCCGGGACCACATCGGCGTCACCTCCTGGAGCGCCCTCAAGGATGTAGGGGTCGTCCGCCAGCAGTATGATTTCAGCTGCGGCTCCGCATCATTGACCACGGTGTTGCAGGAATATATTGGCTTGAAGGTTTCCGAACCCGACGCCATGAACGGCATGTTGCGCTATGGGGAAACCCAGAAAATCGTCGAACGGCGCGGCTTCTCGCTCTTGGACATGAAGCGTTACACCGCTCAGCTCGGATACCGTAGCGCCGGTTTCAAGGCCGAGTTCTCCGATCTGACCACGCTTGAACATCCAGGCATCGTGCCCATCAAGTACGCCGGTTTCGATCACTTCGTCGTGCTTAAGTCGATTCATGCCGGACACGTGCTGATTGCCGATCCTGCCTTGGGCAATTTCACCATGACGGCATCGCAGTTCCAAAAATTCTGGTCGCCGCAGGTGGTATTCATCGTCTACCCCAAAACGGGTGAAGAGAAAAATATGGGCCTTGCACTATCCGACAATGACCTGAGCTTTATTGGGGAAGATCGCATCAGGCGCACGGCGCTGCTTGAAATCCCGGGCTTCTGGTCTGCCTTGCAAAGCACCAATTTCCGATCGGTTGGCATCCGCTGATTTCGGATTCGGCGCAACACCAAATCAGGCCATTTTCCACGCATGCTTTTATTTCACCCAAATCTACGGAAGACACCCATGACGACCTTTTCGGCATCTCTGCTCCGGACACGGGACCTGCCATGGAGCCGGGTTATCCTGGCGTCCATGACCGCTGTGAGTTTCCTGATCGCCATCGTTCCCCAGACAACTTGGGCGCAAACCTCACCAGAGGCCTCGCCCGAGGAACAGGAACGCGCCCGTGAAGTATTGCGCCAAAAGGAATCCGACCCCAGCAAAGAGGAAAATCTCGAGCAGATCCTCAACCAGACCCAGCAGGATTATTCCTTGGTAAAACAGGGCTGGTGGGATATTTTCCTGAATGTCGATTACACCTACTATGGTGACGCCCGCTCTCAGGATGCGCTGGTGCTCGAGCAAAGGCGTTCTGGCCGCAACCAGGCGCCGACGTTGCAAGTCTTGGACTTCCGACCCATCGACGTGGTACAGGATGCCCAGCATACCCTGACGCCACGACTCACCGTCGACTACGGCCTGCTTGACAACCTGAGCCTGGGCTTTGCCCTCCCTGTGGTTGGCAAATATGACAACGTCGATGATGTCACCGAATTCGATATTGGTGATGTCTCCTTGCGCCTGCGCTGGCAGCCCTTTTCCGCATTGCCCGGACAGGCGCGCTGGACCGTGCTGGGAGAGGTCACCGCCCCCACGGGATCCAGCCCTTTTGAAACGGATCTTGGCGATGAACTCGCCACGGGCGATGGTTTCTATTCCGCCAGCTTGGGCGTGAATGTCTCCAAGGTGATCGATCCTGTCGTGGCTTTCGCATCCTTCAACCTGATTCAGGGGTTCAAGGAAGACGGCCTTGATCAGGTTCGGCAAACGGTCGCCGGCGCGCCGTTGATCCTGACTGAAGTGGACCCAGGCCTGCAGGCGCAACTTGGCCTCGGGGTTGCGTTCGCCCTCTCTTACGATGTTTCCATGACTTTCCAGTACCAGCTGGGATACGCTCAGGAAACGGACCTCAAGTTCAACGACGGCCAGTCCTTCTCGAGCCTGGACCAGACCATCGGTGTCTTTAATCTCACCACAGGCTTTCGCATGAGTCCCGACCGCGTGTTGAACGTGTCAGTCGGATTTGGCAATACGGATGCCTCACCGGATATTTTCCTCGGTGTCAGCCTGCCCTTCACGGTGGAAAAGCTTTCTGACCTGATCTAAGCTCGGTCCATCCAGATAAGGATGGATGCTTAACGCAACGCCCGCTTTCAGCGGGCGTTTTTTTTATGAAAACTCTCTATGAGGAAAAATGGATCTTCGCTTCCAGGTTGGGCTGCGAATCCGCATGGGCAAGGGCCTCATCCTTGTCGATCAAATCATCCCGATACAGCCTGTAGAGAACGGAATCCATGTCCTGCATCCCTCGCACCTTGCTGTCTTCCATGGCCGGCTTGATCTTGTCAAACTGACCCTTGGACACCAGTTCCGCGATATATGGCGTATTGATCATCACTTCCACAGCCGGCAGGCGATGGCCTGCTTTTCCCAACACCAGACGTTGGGAAACAACGGCGCGCAAATAGAGAGAAAGATCCAGAAACAGCTGATTATGCTGTTCGGCCGCAAAGAAATTGGCAATCCGATCCAGTGTCTGCGGCGCACTATTGGCGTGCAAGGTCGCCATCACCAGATGCCCCGTCCCGGCAAGCTCCAAGGTCGCAGCCAGCGTCTCCCGATCGCGAATTTCCCCCACCATGATCACGTCGGGCGCCGATCGTAATGCGCTTTTCAGCGCTGCGGGATAGGACTGGGCATCAAGACCCAATTCGCGCTGATTGACCACTGATTTGCGACTCTCGAGAAAGAATTCAATCGGATCCTCGATGGTGATGATATGACCGGAAATATGTTCATTCCGATGCTGCAGCATGGCGGCCAAGGTCGTTGACTTTCCGCACCCGGTCGAACCCACGACCAACACCAGTCCTTGGCGTTGCATCACCAAGTCTTGGAGAACCAAGGGCAAGCCCAAATCCCGAATGCGCGGCAGGGCGGGCTGCACAAAACGCACCACCAGTGCCAATTGTCCACGCTGACGAAATACAGTAAAGCGGAATCGCCCCACCTCGGGCAAGATATAGGAATATTCGAGCTGCCAGCGTTGCTCCAAAATTTCCCGCTCGCGCGCATTGAGTGTCTCATCGATTGCCTGTGCCACCTGTTCGTCTGTTAGCGCCATCTTCCCCACCGATCGGTTGCGCCCCTCCAGACGCAACTGCGGCATAACACCCGGGCTGAGGTAAAAATCCGAGGCACGCTGCTCGACCATCATTTGCAGGTAAGGTTTCAGGATCATCGCTCAGCCCCCTGACTAAAGAACGAACTATTCATGGCGGCGCATCGACCAGCACCATGCGTTCGTCATCATAGCGTCGCGAGGTCTTGCGACTCTCCAGTTTGATGCGCAGGCGCAATTCATTCTTGGAGTCGGCATTGCGCAACACTTCTTCATAACTGATCTGGTCGTTCTCATAGAGATCGAACAGATACTGATCAAAAGTGCACATGCCCTGGGCCGTCGACTTGGCCATCACTTCTTTGATCTGATGCACCGCACCTTTGAAGATCAGATCAGCAATCAAGGGCGTTCCCAACAGGATCTCGAAAGCCCCCACTCGACCCGATCCGCTGGCATGGGGAATGAGGCGCTGGGATACGATCGCGCGCAAGTTGAGCGAGAGATCCATCAGAACCTGCTCGCGTTTTTCCTGCGGAAAGAGGTTCACGACCCGGTCTAGGGCCTGATTGGCGCTGTTCGCATGCAAGGTGCAGAGGCACAGGTGGCCGGTTTCGGCGAACTGCAGGGCATATTCCATGGTTTCGCGGTCACGCACCTCGCCGATCAGGATCACATCCGGCGCTTGTCGCAGGGTGTTCTTGAGGGCAACCCCCCAGTTCTCCGTATCCACTCCGACCTCGCGCTGGGTCACGATGCTGTTCATGTGGGGGTGAACATATTCCACCGGATCCTCGATGGTGATGATGTGACCCTGGGCATGGGCATTGCGATAGCCCAACATGGCGGCGAGGGTGGTGGATTTTCCCGAACCGGTCGCGCCTACCACAATCGCCAGCCCTCGCTTGGACATCACCACTTCACGCAATACATCGGGCAAACCCAAGGCATCAAACGCAGGAATCTCGGTTTTGATGGTGCGCAAGACCAGCCCCACCCGTCCCTGCTGGACGAAGGCATTGACCCGGAAACGGCCGATGCCCCGCGGTGCCACGGCAAAGTTGCATTCGTTTTTGCCTTCGAATTCACGGGCCTGGCGGTCATTCATGATGGCACGCGCAATCGTGGCGGTATGCTCGGGCAAAAAGGGTTTCTCGGCCACGGGATTGAGCGCCCCATCCACCTTGATGGCAGGTGGAAATCCCGCCGTGATGAACAGATCCGACCCCCCCCGACGGACCAACACCCGCAGCAAATCATGCATGATACGTACGGCTTGATCCCGATCCATTGCCGATCCCTCTTAGAAATTTTCCTTGTGGGCCGCTTTCACCCGGGCGAGCTCCTTGGTGATCACGTTCTTGCGCACCAGATCGAGCAAACACTGATCCAGTGTCTGCATGCCGAATTGCTGACCCGTCTGGATCGAGGAATACATTTGGGCAATCTTGTTTTCACGAATCAGATTGCGGATCGCGGGAGTGCCGATCATGATCTCGTGAGCCGCGATCCGACCGCCGGCCTTCTTCTTGAGCAGGGTTTGAGAAATCACTGCCTGTAGCGATTCCGACAGCATGGCGCGCACCATGTCCTTCTCGGCGGCAGGAAACACGTCGACAATACGATCGATGGTCTTGGCTGCGGAACTGGTATGAAGGGTACCGAAGACCATATGTCCGGTCTCCGCCGCCGTCAGCGCCAGCCGAATGGTTTCCAGGTCGCGCATTTCGCCCACCAGAATCACATCCGGATCCTCACGCAGGGCCGAGCGCAGGGCCTGCGCAAAAGTGTGGGTATCGCGCTTCAATTCACGCTGATTCACCAGACAACGCTTGCTGGGATGGACAAATTCGATGGGGTCTTCAATGGTGAGGATATGAGCGGCTTCGTTTTCATTGACATAGTCGACCATGGCCGCCAAGGTTGTGGACTTGCCCGAGCCGGTTGGGCCGGTCACCAGCACGATCCCGCGCGGCTTCAGGGCCAGATCTTTGAAGATGGCCGGACAGGCCAGTTGCTCCAGGGTGAGGATTTTTTCCGGGATGGTGCGGAACACCGCCGCCGGGCCTCTACTCTGGTTGAAAGCATTGACGCGAAAACGTGCGACCCCGGCGATGGCGAAGGAAAAATCGGTTTCAAACTGCTCTTCATATTCCTTGCGTTGTCTGTCATTCATGATGTCGTAAATGAGATCATGGGTCTCCTTGGGATCCATGGCCGGCAAATTGATCCGCCGGATATCGCCATCGACCCGGATCATGGGCGGCAGGCCCGCGGAAAGGTGCAGGTCGGAAGCCCCATTCTTGACGGAAAACGACAGCAGCTGCGCGATATCCATGGCGATCCCGACATTCCCCGTGACTGACCCTAACATTAACGACAGGATGGCCACGGACCTTAATCTCAAGACTCCCGATGAGCAGTCAAGGCGCTACCTGGCCGTGCAGGAACGCATCCGTCAGGCGGCTTTGAGCGCCAAGCGTGATCCCGCCGAGATCTGTCTGCTGGCCGTAAGCAAGGGACATCCCGTCCGGGCACTCGACACCCTGCAGCAACTGGGACAACGCGACTTCGGCGAGAGTTATCTCCAGGAAGCCCTGCCCAAGCTCGACGCACTTGCTGGTCGTCATCTGAACTGGCATTTCATTGGACCGTTGCAGGCCAACAAATGCCGTGATATCGCCACCCACTTCGACTGGGTGCACAGCCTGGACCGGCCACAGTTGGCTGAACGGCTCAACCGGCTTCGACCACAGCATCTGCCCCCCCTCCAGGTCTGCCTGCAAGTGAAGCTCAGCGCGGAACCCCAGAAATCCGGCGCGCAGCCCGAGGATCTGGCGCTGCTGGCCGAAACCGTGGCGAGCCTCCCCCGTTTGTGCTTGCGCGGTCTGATGACTATTCCCCAAGCATCCCGCGAACAATCTGAACAACGCGCTGCCTATGCTCGATTGCGCTCATTATTCAATCAGATGCGTAGCGCAGGACATGCTTTGGATACGCTCTCCATGGGCATGTCGGAAGACCTGGAAGCCGCCATTCTGGAAGGCAGCACCCTGGTCCGAATCGGCACGGCATTATTCGGTCCCCGTCCTGCGGCGCGGACCTGAATCAGGCCAGGTTGCATGCCATGCACGGGATGCCGATCATAGGGCCCCGCAATTAACCTCCCGGAAGCGGACACGACGGCATGGATCCCTTTATCGGTTTTATTGGCGGCGGCAACATGGCCTCCAGCCTGATTGCCGGATTGATCCGGCAAGGCATCCCCGGTTCATCCTTGGGCGTGGCTGATCCGGATGCCGAAAAGCGCCAACAGCTCGCTGCTATCTCCAGCCTGCTCGCCACACCGGACAATGCCGTCATCGCGCAGCGGGCCGATGTATTGGTCCTGGCGGTGAAGCCGCAAGCCTTGAAAGCCGTTAGCCTGGCATTGCGCGAACCATTGATGGGCCGCAATCCCTTGGTGATTTCCATTGCCGCCGGCATCGGGACCGATGCCCTGGCACGTTGGCTTGGCCCGTCCCTGCCGATTGTGCGTGCCATGCCCAACACGCCCGCTCTAATGGGCCATGGGGCCACCGGTCTGTTGGCAAACGCCGGGGTTTCCGAGGCCCAGCGACAACAGGCCGAACGGCTCTTCAACGGGGTGGGGATAGTGCGTTGGCTGACGGATGAGGCTCAGCTCGATCTGGTCACCGCGCTGTCCGGCAGCGGGCCGGCCTATTTCTTTCTGTTCATGGAGGCGCTGACCGAAGGCGCCCAGGAACTGGGGCTAGACCCGGGCTTGGCCCGAGACCTGACGCTGCAGACCGCCTTGGGCGCCGCCCATATGGCCCGGGACAGCGGGCTGGGACTGGACGAATTGCGCGTCCGGGTCACTTCACCCGGCGGCACCACGGAACAGGGCCTGCGCGTCCTGGAACGCGAAGGCTTGCGCCGCATCGCCCGCGAAGCCCTGGCAGCAGCACAAGCGCGCGCAATCACGCTGGCACAGGAATTGGGAGAAACATCATGATGCCCGGCTACTGGCAGGATCCCGTGGTTTTCCTGCTCTCCAGCGTATTCAAAATCGTCGCGGTACTGTTCTGGATCCGCGTGCTCATCGCCCTGACCTCCCGGGATCGCTTCGATCCGCTGTTGCGATCGATCGTGCGTCTGACCGAACCGGTGCTGGCGCCGTTGCGACACGTCATCCCTACCTATCGAGGTCACGAGATTGGCGCCCTCCTGGTGCTTCTGCTGTTGCAGGTCGGGTTTTATTTCGCCTTGGCCGGAATTACGGGACTCAGCCTGCCTTTGGCCCTGTTGCCGCGGATGGCAGCAGCCGATCTCACGGTGCTGCTGCTCAATATCTATACCTTCAGCATCCTGATTCAGGTGTTACTGAGCTGGATTTCTCCGGGACAATATCCGCCCGCGGCTATGCTGCTGTTTCGTCTCACTGGTCCCCTGCTGGATCGGGCGCGCCGACTGCTGCCCGATACCGGCATGATGGATTTCTCGCCCCTGCTGGTCCTGCTGTTGTTGCAGGTGCTCAAGCGCCTGATTGCCCCCTTGGGAACGGGCCTGTGACCCTCTTGCCGACTCCCTTCTGGCACTGGCAGGACCAGGATTTGATCCTTGCGATCCACGTCCAGCCCGGTGCAAGTCGGGAAGGCATGGCGGGACTGCACGGCGAGCGTCTGAAGATCCGGATTGCCGCGCCCGCGAGTGATGGCCAGGCCAACCGCCGATTGCTGGGGTGGCTCGCGACACAGATGGATCTTCCCGTCAGCCGACTGGAGCTGCTCCAGGGAGCCGGGTCGCGGGCCAAACGGATTCGCATTCGCGAGGCCCCCGCTACCCTGGAGCAGCGCCTGCAGAGCTGGAGCCAGCCCCGCTGAACACATCAACGCCCTTGCGCCCTTTCCACGCCGTCACTAAACTCGGCCGGTCACATTGCCCTTCCCTTCACTGCGCGCCCCCAAGCCATGCCACCCCTCGATCCCCCTGAGCCCTTGACCCAGGCCAGCCCGTTCCCCAGCGATTCTGTCGGACTGGTGACACCTCAGCGCATGGCCTTCGATATCCCGCTGGAACTGGAGGGAGGCAAGCGCCTGGATGCCTATGAGCTGGTCTATGAGACCTACGGCACCCTCAACGCCGATCGCAGTAATGCGATCCTGGTGTGTCATGCCCTTTCCGGCGACCATCATGCCGCCGGTTACCATCGCCCAGAGGACCGCAAACCCGGCTGGTGGGACGTCTGCATCGGCCCGGGGAAGCCCTTTGATACGCGCAAGTTTTTCGTGGTTTCCCTGAACAATCTGGGCGGCTGCAAGGGCAGCACGGGCCC
>JBAUIG010000359.1:0-3112 GCA_049682735.1 Candidatus Macondimonas sp.
ATCGGCCGCTCGCCGCCGGTGCGGTCGATGTAGGCGCCCTGCAGGATCAGAGAGATTTCCGGATTGAAGGCCCTACCGGCTACGGACGCGGCCACCTTGGTGCGCTGCTGGGCGGTCGGTGTCGCCCTGGAGGCGGTCTGCGTGGCCTGATCGGCCTGTGTCTCGGCGGCTTGCACGCGGCTTTCGAGCGATTTCAGGCGCGCCTCGTAGTCGGCCTGCAGGGCCTTGAACTTCTGCTCGAACTCGACGCGCAACGCGTCGACATCATCCTGTGGCGCCGCATTCAATGGCTCCCCGGCGGCCAGGGCAAGGCTTGCAACTGCCATCAATATGTAATGCTTGGACATAAAAAACACTCCCGTGCATGCCCCCGGGTCGGAACATAACCCTGAACAGGCGGCTGCGATCGGCTGCCGCGTTGGTGCTTAGGGATTCACCCGGGGCGGGGAGCGTGCTCGGCTCGTAACCGGCGTCGATGGGATCTTGCCAGAGGGCTCCGGCGGTTGGATGTGCTGATTCGGGGTCCTCGCCAGGATGAGCGGCGCGAGGGCAAGCAGGCCACCGCCCAAAGCACCATAGGCAACACAGATCTTGCAGGCACCGGGATCGGGCAGGTTGGCAGGTTCATGATGTCCATGGCGCTCGGCATGTTTCAGCGCGTGCTGAAGAGCCCCCAGCTGCGCCAGTGGAAACAGCAGACCAAGGGTTAGGACGAGAGCCAGCCATGCCCGGCGATGGGCCAATCTTGACAGCTGAATCGGGAAAAGATTGACAACAGAACTGGCAATCACAGGGGCTGGCCTACTGTGGGCGATGGCGAGTGCGGCGCCAGCAGCTTAGCCGCCCGAGGCGCAGCATGCAATATTATTTCATTTTCCCCTGTGATCCGCCTTATCCTACTGATCCGACGTGCGTTTTAGCTAAAGTCACCTACAATCATCTTGGTTCAATGGTCTTGGCTTAATGCGGCACTAATTCAAGGAGATAGCTATGACACGGATAAGGTTCAAACGGTGGGCGATTGTGACATTGGCCGGCCTTGCATGCATGCCGGCTTGGGCGGAGGCAGCCTGCGAACTGCCGGACGGCATCACGCCGGGCCGGGGCGTGGATGTGCAGACACTGGACGGTTTTTATCTGGGTGGCGATCTTTGTCTCTACGATCCCGCTTCGGTAGGCGAGGAGGAAGTGCCACGCTTTAAGGGTACGCGCGCGCCGCAGGATAGTCCGACGCTGTATTACGTCAATGGCGCCAACGGGTCGCCGGTAATCACGGCCATCAATGTGGCCGCACTGGCAGAGACCAGTCAGATCTCTGTCCTCGTGATTTTCTATGCCGGCGACGGTACAGCTCCTCTGACCCATGCCCTTCCCGCCGTTTCGTCCGGCGCATCGGTCGAAACGCTCAAGGGGGTCATCGCGGATCATCTGGCACGTCAGGAACCCGTTCATATTCGTGGGGGAAGTGCCGGCACGGTGGTTATAAGTGAAGCAATTCACGCTACGCGCAACCGCCTTGCAAAAGAAACACGATTGCGGGGTGACTGGGCGGCGCCGCTTGGCTTGTTGCGCGTAGAAACCCATGGTTCGGTGGCGCGAGATTTTCCCAATGGTCCGCGCTACATCCACTACGCGGCCAAGCCGGATCCGGTTCCCAAGATCGGCGTTGCTGGGCCCGTGGCACATCCCGGGGCACGGGCAGTCGTCGCGAGTTTTCGGCCTGGTATTTCCTTGGGAGCACGCAATGAAACGGTGATGTCAGCGATGCAATCCCTGCAGAAGCTCAATGTGAGGCCAGCATCGTTCGAGGATGAGACAGCTCTTCTGGACGTGTTGAAGGCTAAAGGACTTGGCATGGACAAGCCATTTGAAACTCAGGATTTCATCGCCGAAATCAGCCGCGCCGCATTGGTACCAGGAGCTGGCACCACGGGAGGAGTTCCTGACGTACTGATAGACGCGGTTGCCTTCCTATCCACTGCCTTCCTCGCGGTGCATGGCGCCGAGACCTATGATCCTTATCGTCAACCTTTCGATATGTTGTATGGGACTGACCTGCCTGTTTCGCCTCGTGTCCGTCAGGTTGAATTGGAAACACCGCCTCCAGTGCTGGAAGGATTATAACGGTCGTTTCGCTGTCGTTTGCAGATTCCTTGCCGGTGGCCCGCACCGGCAAGGCAATTTTCCGAATAGCCACATGGAGTGGCATTCCGCCATCCAATTCCAGAATTGACTTCGCATATCACCAATCGGCTTGATGCGGTCGTGGCGCCTTGATCGTACCCGCTGGTATTGCAAGCGGACGCGAGCAGAGTGCTGGCATTTACCCCTTTCGACCTATCCCGGTCTAACACGTCAACCCACTTTGGGTTCAAGGGAATACTGCTTTTGAAAGGATCTGCGACGCTCACCGAGCGGTGGGGTCAGTCGCGAAGAGACTGGCATAAAACGCGACCTCCGCTGTGAGACACGCGGCGATGGTTTCAGCACGGCGAAAGCCGTGGCCTTCGCCGGGGAATTCGTGGCATTCGGTGTCGATGCCCTTTTCCCTCAACGCCTGGACCATATCCCGGCACTGCGCCGGCGGCACCACGCGATCCTCCAGCCCCTGGAAGAAAATGACCGGCGCGGTGATCTGCCGGGCATGCCAGCGAGGCGAACGCGCCTGGTAGACGGCGGCCGCTGCGGGCCATGGCCCCACCCGGCTGTCGAGGTAATGCGCTTCGAACTTATGGGTATCCTGCGCAAGGGCTGCGAGATCGCCGATACCGTAATAACAGGCGCCGGCCGCGAACAGGCGATGGAATGCGAGCGCGCACAGCACGGTATAGCCCCCGGCGCTGCTGCCGCTGATGACACAGCGCGCCCCATCGACGTGGCCAGTGGATGCCAGATGCCGGGCGCCGGCCACACAATCGGTCACATCCGCCTCCCCCCAGCGTCCATCCAGGGCCTGGCGATAGGCCTGCCCGTAGCCCGTGCTGCCACGGTAGTCCACATCCAGCACGGCAAAACCCCGGCTGGTCCAGAACTGGATGCGCGGCTCCAGGGCCGTGACCGCCCGGCTGGTGGGGCCGCCGTGCCCGCGCACCATGAGCGGCGGCAAGGTGCC
>JBAUIG010000360.1:0-5007 GCA_049682735.1 Candidatus Macondimonas sp.
TCCTCGCCGAGGATGGCATGGTCCGGATAGGCCTTGTGGATGATCTGGATGATTTCCTGTTCCGCCTGGCGGTCGACTTCGGTGACGAAATCGTTGCGCTGCTTGGTGTCGATGGTCAGGCTGTCGCGCTGATTGGAGGCGCGGATGATGACGTCGCCCGCCCGGCGGGCCGCCCGCACGGCGATGGTGAGCAGAGGATGCATGGCCAGGTCCGCCTGTCGTGATCTGTGGAAAGAGCGTGCCGGCGCCAGTGGCCGGGGGCGGGGAGCATAACAAACCGCGGCGCCTCAGGCCACGGGGAATCAGTTGGTTTATCTGGTGCCCGGGGCCGGACTCGAACCGGCATGGGACAGGCCCGAGGGATTTTAAGTCCCTTGCGTCTACCGATTTCGCCACCCGGGCAGAATCGACCGTATTGTAGCTTACTGACACTATTCGAATGTAATAGACAAAAAATTGACAATCTTGTCGATTTGCTGAAAATGAAGATAGTTCTGAAGTTATGTGACCATTGGCATGGATGCCAGGGGTTGGGGGAATTTCATGGGTCAGCCGAAGATTCTGATTCTGGATTGTGATCCACACCATGCCGAATCGCTGAAAGCCATCCTGGGTTTTATCGACCTGCAAACGGAGCAAATCTCAGATCCAGCAACCTGGGATTGGGGGCGATGCGAGAATCAGGACTGGACCGCCGTCTGTGTCGGACGGCTGGATCCCCCCGCCTTGCGCGACAGTTCTCTGGCGCGCCTTCATCAACAGGCGCCTCGTCTGCCCATCCTGTGGATGGATTCAGCTCCTCCCAGCTTGATCGACCATCCCCTGTGGCCATTGCAACAGCCGGTACGACACGAGCAACTGGTTGAAACACTGCGTCAGGTGGAACTCTATCGGCAGAGCGCACGCCTGAAGGAACGCCCCCGCAATGTGGAACTCTTCCGCAGTCTGGTGGGCAACTCCAGGGCAATCCGCAATGTGCGCAAGCTGATCAGCCAGGTCGCCGGATCGGATGCCAATGTCTTGATTCTTGGGGAATCCGGCACTGGAAAAGAGGTCGTTGCGCGCAATATCCATTATTACTCCTCACGCCGCAATGGGCCATTCATCGCCGTCAATTGCGGCGCGATACCCGGTGAATTGCTGGAATCGGAACTCTTCGGTCACGAAAAAGGCGCATTCACCGGTGCTGTGAGCAATCGTGAAGGGCGTTTTGAAGCCGCCCAAGGCGGCACCTTGTTTCTCGATGAAATTGGCGACATGAGCCTGCCGATGCAGGTGAAGCTGTTGCGGGTGCTGCAGGAACGGGTGTTTGAGCGGGTGGGGAGCAACCGAAGTATTCCTGCCGATGTACGGATCATTGCTGCCACGCACCGCGTGCTGGAAGACCAGATTGCCAAGGGTCAGTTCCGGGAAGATCTTTACTACCGGCTCAATGTGTTTCCCATCGAAACACCGCCGCTGCGCGATCGGGTTGAGGATTTGCCCCTGTTGCTGGAAGAAATCATCGCGCGCCTGGAGCATGAACGCGGCACGTCGGTGCGGCTGACGCCAGCCGCGGTCATTGCCTTGTGCCAATGGCGCTGGCCGGGCAATGTTCGGGAACTGGCCAATCTGATCGAGCGACTGGCCATTCTTCATCCTTTTGGTACGGTGGATCTGGCAGATCTGCCCGAGAACTACCGGCCATTGGGAGAGGATCGGAACGGTATGGTGGCCTCTGACGTGCCAGTGGTTCATCCTGCCTTGGCCCATCTGGCGGGGAGCGATGGGGCGCCAATGCCGCGCCTGCCCCGGGAGGGAATGGATCTCAAGCAGTATCTGGCCGAAGTGGAAATCAACCTGATTCGGCAAGCCCTTGCGGCCAGTGATGGCGTGGTGTCCCAGGCAGCCAAGCAGCTACAGCTCGGGCGTACCACTCTCGTCGAAAAATTGCGCAAATATGGTCTGGTACGGGCGGATCTACCGATCGATCCGTAATCCTCATGACGCGGGCTTGCCCGCGAATTTCTGCCGATAGCCTTCTCTTCATGAGCGCCGTGGTTCACCGCTGTTTGATGGCGGCGCGGGTTCATTTCGCCAGAATATTGGCGATCATTACGGTGCGCGGACATTTCTGCTTGGGCGGCCGTAAAAAAAGCAATTTAAAAACAAATAGTTAAAATATAACGCTGCCTATCCGTCGGCTTGGAACGTTTCCTGCTTTATGGGGGCGCCGAATCATCTGGCGCCTGAAGTGCCGGAATTTCGACACCCAGGAAACGTATCCAGATCTCTCCACGAAGGAAAACAAGGGAGAGACAACCGCAACGGAGATTGGCCATGGTACAGACCGCCCAGATTGATGCACGCCAACAGCATGACCTCGTAATTCAACATGCACCCCTCGTCCGGCGCATTGCCCAGCACTTGGCCAGTCGTCTTCCAGCCAGCGTGCAACTGGATGACCTGATTCAAGCCGGCATGATGGGCTTGCTGGAGGCGGCCCGCAATTACGACGCCGGTCAAGGTGCGAGCTTTGAAACCTATGCCGGAATCCGCATACGCGGCGCCATGCTGGATGAAACACGCAAGGTGGACTGGGTGCCCCGTTCGGTGCATCGCAAAGCCCGCGAAATGGCTGTGGTTGTGCATGCACTGGAGCATCGTTTGGGACGGCTTGCCAAGCCGGCGGAAGTTGCCGACGCGATGCAGATCGATCTGGATCAGTACTACCAGATTGTGAAGGACGCTGCTGGATGCCGAGTACTCAGTCTGGATGAGCCTGACAATGGTGTGGTCGATGTGGGGGATATTCCTGGCGATGGCGACCATGATCCCGCTCAGCAAATCGAAGCTTCTGGATTCAGGGCGGTGCTGGTCGAGGTCATGGCCAGCTTGCCTGAAAAAGAGCGCTTGGTGATGTCACTGTATTACGAGCAGGACCTGAATCTTCGTCAGATCGGTAGTGTAATGGGCGTCAGCGAATCACGCGTCTGCCAGATCCATAGCCAAGCCGTGAAACGCATCCGTAGTCGGATGTCGGATTGGGTGGAGAAAAGCTGATCGAGGTCTCTCCTGACAGGAATCCGACACCCTGACAATTGACTGGCGCAAAAGTCCTCAAGTTGACGGAAATCCGTCCGATAACCCTATCGGTTGGGTTAACGAATGGGGTAGAGGCCATGCAAGGTGAACGTTATTCATGGATCGATGGATCGCACGCAGAGTCCCGGCAACGCATTTCCCGTGCTGAGGAGTGTGGTGTGGTTGTCTCGCTGATGGCGCAGCTGGGTGCGAATTGGTCCGCGGAGCAGCGCATTCGCCATTTGGGGGATTTGATTGCGGCAAAGGCCTACCGCCCGAACCCGGATCGAATGGCTGATGGCTTCTTGAGCAAATCAGGATCTTGGGATGAATTCTTTCCCCGCTGATCGCCTTTATGGCGTCGCTGCCAAGGATCGGTACTAATGAGCCGTTCGGGAAAAACATCGCCCTGGACGCGTTATGAAGTGTTGCTTGATGCGCAACGCATTCGCCAGCTCCTGATGCAGTTCGCATCCGATTCAGCCGGGGTGGTCGTTGATCATCCGGTCTTGGCGACGTCCCTCACGGCGCAGCTGATATCAGAAGGTGATGAGTGGGTCCTGCACACCCTGCAACCGGCTTTTTCCAGCGGCTGTGGGACCACGCGGGGCAACTTGCTGACTCTGACCCAGGGCGGACAGCAGTTACAGATGGCCTGTCAGGGAGTGGGCTGGGACGGGCAATCGCTCCATCTGGGTTTGCCCGACTGCGTACGCTATACCCAGTTGAGGGGGGAAAACCGTGTTTCCCTCGGCCAAGTGCCTGGCGTCTGTCTGACCCTGCATCCCGAGCCCTCGATACCGATCTTTGCGGAACCGCTGGATTTATCCTTGGGCGGGCTGGGTGCTCTATTGCCGCTTGCAGCGCCATGGGGACCCGGCGAGCCTCCCTGTCCGGTAATTTTGCAATTGCCCGCAGGCACGGTGGCGACGACCGTCGACGTCCGGTTCATGACCCCTGACGCTTCAGCCTGGCGCATGGGCGCTTGCTTTGATCAGCTTGATCCCGAGCAACGCAGCCTGATTCGCGATTTTGTGGTGGATCGGCAACGCGACCTGCGCCGCTCCCTTATGACTCGTCAGCCCCTTGTAAATTGAAGATTTCCACAAAATTACTGGCCTGGGGATGGGCTTTGGAGGGGCCGTGGGTCATGACCACAGAGCCCCGTCGGATGCCCTGCCCGCTACACCAGCTTCTGGCCACCTCGCGCCAGACGACATCGGTGCTATCGACCTGGACCGGGACCACACCATAGGAAAAGCAAAGATCCTGGCAGGTTTTCTGCGCGCCGCTGAATGCAATGACCCGGCAGGGGAACTTGAAACAGGCGAGTCGTCGGGCCGTCGCGCCGCTGTCGGTGGGGGCAATCACGACCGGTGGGCGGATCTTATGGACCAGGTCAGCAAGATCGGGCGCCATCAATTCCTCGACCCGCGCGGTCTGGCGTTTCCCGGATTCCAGCCAGATCGGCTCGATCGGCGGCCTCGCTTTTTCAGTAGCCAGCGCAATGCGGGTCAACATGCGCACGGCCTCGACGGGGAACTGACCGATGGCTGATTCTTCCGATAGCATGACGCAGTCGGTGCCATCGAGAATGGCATTGGCCACATCTGTGGCCTCCGCCCGGGTCGGGCGTCGGTTTTCCACCATGGATTCCAGCATCTGGGTGGCGGTGATGACGGGACGGCCGAATTGCTTGGCGCGGCGAATCAAGGCCTTCTGGGTCACGGCGATGGATTCGATCGGGGTTTCCACGCCGAGGTCACCGCGCGCCACCATGATGCCGTCGGTCGCGGCAAGGATGTCATCGATCTCCCGCACGGCCATGGCCCGCTCGATCTTCGCAATCAGAAAGGGATCGTAACCCAGGGCGCGGGCTTGTTGACGCACCTGGCGAAGATCTTCGCCGCGCTGTACGAAGGAAACGCTGATCGCATCGACCCC
>JBAUIG010000361.1:0-2756 GCA_049682735.1 Candidatus Macondimonas sp.
GGCCCACGCCGGCCAAGCTGTTCGGCCAGGCTGCCGCGGTCGTCGGCGATCACCGCGCGCGCCACCGCCTGGAACAGGACGCGATCCTCGGCGGAAATCTGCTCCGCCGAGCGCACGAAAATACCGCCCGGCCGGTCAATCACGCTGGCCTCGGTGCCGGACGCAATCAAGCCCATGATCTGGTCGTGCAGTTGCTGCCGGTAACCGGCGTGATCCTCGTTCCAGATCACCAGGTCCACCGCCAGCCCCTTCAGGCGCCAGTAGGCATGGGCCTGCACCAGTTGCCGCACCAGCTCCATATTGTTTGCATCCGCGATCTGCAGCAGCACGATCGGCAGATCGCCGGAAATCGCATAGCCCCACAACCCGGACTGGCCCCGGCGATTGCGAATCAGCACGGCGGGGTCGGCGCGCAGGATGTCGTCTGCATAAATGACGGCGCTCGCCAGGCGCGCATACAGCTGCGCATCGGCCTCGCTGGCATTGAGCTGGCGCAGCACCACCTGGCTGTGCGTCCAGCTCAGCTCGAAGACGCGGTCCGCCAGATGCCGGTCCTGGTATTTGTCCACCAGGCCGAGCGCCCCGTCGCGGCTTTCGGCGACGCCGGACACGATGTCCAGGGTCACCGACTGTTCCGGTTCGATGCTCACCACGCGGCGGATGGCGACGATCGGGTCCAGCACCGAGCCCGCGCTGCCGGATAGCGCGCCGGACTCACTCATCGCCAGCGGCGCGGCCGGGCTGCGCGTGCGGCCGATGAAGCGCAGGCGGTCGGTCTCGAAAGACGGGACGCTCGCCTGCTCGCCGCGCACCACCATCAGGTGGAACATCCAGGGCGGCTGTTCGTCGTGAGCGCGGGGTCGGCGCGTGCACAGGATGGCGCGCCGCTCGGGCAGCAGCTCGGTCTGTACGAACAGATTGCTGAACGCCGGATGCAGGGCATCGGCAGCCGCCGGCGCGATCACCACCTCGGCATAACTGGTCAGCTCGATCTGCCGGCGCTGGCGCGAGCGGTTGGTGATGCGCACCCGGCGCAGTTCGATATCGTCCTCGGGCGAGACCACGATGTCGGTATGAGTCTCGATCTGCCCGTGACCCGCGCCGCTGCCCAACGCGTCGCGACGGCGAAACTCTGCGCGCCCCTCGGAGAAAATCGCCTCGAAGTGATCGGCGCGCCTGCGGGTCGGCTGATGGGTGTTGGACCAGAACGCCCCACTGGCGACATCGCGCAGGTAACAGAAGCTGCCCCAGTTGTCGCAGGTCCCATCCTCGCGCCAGCGGGTGACGGCAAGACCCTGCCAGCGGCTGTAGCCACCGCCCGCGTTGCTGACCATGACGTGGTAGCGGCCGTTCGAGAGCAGTTGCACCTGCGGCAGCGGCGTGTCGGCGGTGTCAAACACGCGGATCGGTATCTCAGCGGCGACCGCCGTGGAGCGCACCTCGGACAGCTGCGCCGTGTGCGGAAACAGGGCGGTCGCCTGCGGAACCCGCTCCTGCAGCAGCAGCAGCACTGCCTGGAACATCGGCTCTGACACGAAGCGCCGCTGCATCGGCCGGTCCAGCAGCAGATACGCCAGCGCCAGCAGGCTCATGCCCTGGTGATGGGCCATGAACGAGCGCAGCAGCGCGCTCGATTGCCCGCGCCGCTGGCGGGCCGGCGTGTGGTCGATGGCCTCGAAGAAGCCGAACCGGCCCAGCGTCCCTTCGGCCGCGAGGCGCTGCAGATTCACGCAGGCCGCCTCGGGTGCCACCATCAGCGCCATCACCGAGGCATAAGGCGCGATCACCAGATCCTCGGCAAGGCCGCGCTTGAGTCCCAGGCCCGGCACGCCGAAGGCGCGGTACTGGTAATTGAGCTGGGCGTCGACCGTGTTGTAGCCGGATTCCGACATGCCCCAGGCCACGCCGCGCTGCCTGCCGTACTCGATCTGTCTCGCCACCGCCGCCCGGCAGGTATCGTCGAGCAGCGTGTTCTCGTAGCTCGGCATCACCAGCAGTGGCATCAGGTACTCGAACATCGAGCCGCTCCAGGACAGCAGCGTCGGTGCGCCGGTGGTGCCGGTCAGCAGGCGGCCCAGCGCGAACCAGCTGTCCTGCGGCAGCTGGCCCTGGGCGATGGCGACGAAGCAGCACAGGCGCGCTTCGGACGCCAGCAAGTCGTAGTAGCCCGAATCCAGCCGGCGCTCATCGACGTTGTAGCCGATGGTCAGCAGATTGCGCGCCTTGTCGAACAGGAAGTCGTAGTCCAGACGCGCGAATTTGCCGGCCTGCAGCGCCAGAGCTTCGATGGTGGCGATGCGCTCGCGGGCACGCTCGCTGCCTTGCCTGACGCAGCCAAGCGTAGCAGTGAGTTGGGCGCGCTGCGCAGCGTCGGGCTGAGCGGCGATGCGCGCCGCAAGGCGCCCATCCAGGGTTGCGAGTTCGCGCAGGGTGGGGACGGTCTTGATGTCCGCCCACGGCTCATCCGCCAGACTGTCACCAGCGGGCGCCATGCCACCGGGCACTTCCGGCAGCGCCAGCCAGGGCGCGAGGAACATCAGATCGTCCAGCGCCGCCCGGCACTGCCCGGCCAGCGCCTCGGCCCAGCTGCGCGCTTCATCGTCGGGCGCAGCAGCGTCAGGCATAGCATCGCCGCTGCCCTCGCGAGCGCTGGCGAGCGCCGTGGCGCTCGTCGTCAGGCGTTCGAGTCTGGACTGCACGGCCGCCAAAGACCCCGGCGGGGCGGCGCAGATGGACTCCAGTTCCCTGCGTAACCC
>JBAUIG010000362.1:0-2862 GCA_049682735.1 Candidatus Macondimonas sp.
TGGGGAATATCCCCAGCCAACAGCGCCAGTCGCGCGCGGGCATAGTGGAATTCCGCCCAGCCGGCGTAGCGTTCAGCCAAAGGATCCAGTAGCGCCAAGCGCTCGGGATGACCCTTGATCTCCCCCGCGAGTACGGCCGGGAGATCGGCCAAGGCTTCGGCCTCCCCATCCGGATGCATGGCCACCAACTCGGCCAGGAGTATGCCGGCTTGGGGCAGGTCGCCCGCGTTGAGCGCCAGTCCGAACTGGATCTGACGCGGCTCCAGCGCTGCCGGATCCAGGGTGCGCCAACGCGCCGCAAGCTGCGCGGCCAATGCGGCATCGCCCGCCGCCAGCGCGGCCTCGGCGCCGCGTCGCACCAGATCCACATCATCCGCAAGCTCCGCCGCGCGCGCATACGCCTGGGCAGCACGCGCCGGATCGCGGGCGCGTAGGGCCTGTTCTCCCACCAGCGCCCAGTAGGTAGGACTCTGCTCAGCCAGGTCAGGCACCGGCGTGGGCGCAGCCACAGGCGCGGGAGGGCGATACGTCTTGAAGGCGCAAGCTGAAAGCAGGGGTAACAGGGCAATCCCCAGATAGCGGGGCCAGCGTGAAGATCTCACAAAAAATGCCGCCTCATGCCCATGGGTTGAAAAAAGCGATCCAATATAGCGCGGGGCACCGGCGCTTGGCCACTTGCCCTGTCCTTGTCTTCTGCTTCCCGTTTGACGCAGAATCGCAGCTCTCGTTCGCCTAGCTCCCCGGCAATGCCCCTCTTCAGCGCTGGACTCAACCACACCACGGCCCCTGTGCCGGTGCGTGAACGTATCGCCTACGCAGCCGATGACCTGCCACGGGCGCTGGCTGATCTGCGTCGGCACACCCGCGTGGAAGAAGCGGTCCTGCTGTCCACCTGCAACCGCACCGAATTCTACTTCCAGGCCCCGGACGATACCGGTGTACTCGATTGGCTGAGCCGGGATCGTGGCATGCCGCGCCACGAGCTGGCGCCCTGTCTATATCAATTTCGCGAGGAAGGTGCCGTGCGCCATCTGTTGCGCGTGGCGGCGGGATTGGATTCAATGGTCGTGGGCGAGGCCCAGATTCTCGGCCAACTCAAGCAGGCCTACTCGACCGCCCGGGAAAACGGCCACGTCGGGCACGGCTTGAATCAACTGTTCGCCTGCGGTTTCGCCACCGCCAAGCGGGTACGCACCGATACCCGCATCGGCACCCAGCCGGTTTCCGTGGCCTCCATCGCAGTCGATCTCTCGCGGCGCATTTTCAGCAATTTTGCCGAACACACGGCGCTGTTGGTGGGCGCCGGCCAGATGATCGCCCTCTGCGCCCGCCATCTGCATACGCAAGGCATGGGCCGCATCATCATCGCCAACCGCAGTCCCACGCGCGCCCTGTCCATCGCCCAGGGCGTGCAGGGCTTCGGCATCGGCCTGACCGATCTGGACGCCCATCTCGACGAAGCAGACATCCTGATCGCCTGCACCGCCAGCCCGGAACCCCTGATTCACCTGCCGGCAGTCCGCGCCGCCCTGCGCCGGCGCAAGCACCGTCCCATGCTGATGGTGGATCTGGGTCTGCCACGCGACATCGACCCCGCCATCAGCCAGCTCGATGATGTCTTTTTGTATACGCTGGACGATCTGACTGCGGAGAGCCAGACCAACCGCCAGGCGCGCTCGACGCAGGCTGCGCTGGCGGAGGAAATCGTCGAGGAGGAAACGGCGCGGTTCACACGCTGGTTGCGCGATCATGACCGCCGCCGCCTGTTGCAGCAATTGCGCGAGCGCGGCGAGCAGACCCGCCTCACCGCGCTGGCGCAGGCCCATGAACGCCTTGAGCGCGGCGAGGACCCCGAGCGGGTGCTGGAGGATTTTTCCCGCGCGCTCACCAATCGCCTGCTGCACACACCGACCCACCGGCTGCGGGAAGCCATCCATCAGTCCCGGCAAGAGCTGATCGACGATGCCCGGCGCCTGTTCGATCTGGATGAACCGGAACCATGAACATCACCCCCGGCCTTGCCGCCGAGCTGGAACGACTGCGCGACCGTCACCGGGAAGTCGCAGCCTTGCTGGCCGAACCCGCGGTACTGGCCAACGCCGCCCAGTTTCGCGCGCTGAGCCGGGAATATGCCCGGCTGGAGGACCTGGTGGCGACCTTCCATGCCTGCGAGGCCGCCGAACAGCGCCTTGCCGAAGCCGATGAGCTGCGCCAGGACCCGGAACCCGCCCTGCGCGCCTTGGCCATGGAAGAAGCGCAGGCCGCCCAGGCCGAACTCGTCGAACTCAAGCAGCAACTCCAGCGCCTGCTGCTGCCGCCCGACCCCTTCGATGCCAGCAACGTGTTCCTGGAAATCCGCGCCGGCACGGGCGGTGACGAAGCCGCCCTGTTCGCCGGCGATCTGTTCCGCATGTACAGCCGCTACGCCGAGCGCCGCCATTGGCAGGTGGAAATCATCAGCCAGAGCGAGGGGGAGCACGGCGGCTTCAAGGAAATCATCAGCCGGCTCATTGGCGAGGGCGTCTACTCGCGCCTGAAATTCGAATCGGGCGCCCACCGCGTGCAACGCATCCCAGCCACTGAATCCCAGGGCCGGATCCACACCTCGGCCTGCACCGTGGCCGTCTTGCCCGAGGTGGAAGCCGTCGCGGACCTGGACATCAATCCTGCCGATTTACGCATCGATACCTTCCGCGCCTCCGGGGCAGGGGGCCAGCATGTGAACAAGACCGACTCGGCGGTGCGCTTCACCCATCTGCCCAGCGGCATCGTGGTGGAATGCCAGGACGAGCGTTCCCAGCACAAGAACCGCGCCAAGGCCCTGTCCCTGCTCAAGGCGCGTCTGCTCGCCCAGGCGCGTGA
>JBAUIG010000363.1:0-1611 GCA_049682735.1 Candidatus Macondimonas sp.
GGGAATCTGCCGAAATTGCCTCTTTCCATGCGGCCAGCCGATTGCGCGATGCGGGGTGGATCATTGATTCCAGTTCAGAGCCCGCACTGGTTCGGCGCGAGGATTTTCTCCACGACGAGGTTGCGCTGGAGGGTTTTGACATGGCGATGCGAGAGGGAGAGGCCTTGCAGATGCATGGCTGGGCTTTCGAAGGCGACGTGTGAACCGTGCCCAAACCGGATTTCCTCATCATCGGCGCTCAGAAAGCCGGGACCACTTGGTTGGCCCATAATCTCGCGATGCACCCGCAGATTCATTTGCCGCCCCAGGAAGTTCATTTTTTTGATAAAGCAAAGCGTTTTTCTCTAGGGCGCGACTGGTATGAAGCCCAGTTGGCGCCCGCGCCGGATGTGCGGGCGGTTGGGGAGAAAACACCGGATTACCTCTGGAGCGAGGGGCGCGGTGGGGAGGATCACACGCCCGGCATTGCAGCCCGTATTCATGGACTCTATCCGGACCTGCGGCTGGTCTGTGTCCTTCGCGATCCAGTATCACGCGCGGTTTCGGCGGCGCGGCATCTGATCCAGACCGGCCGTGTCGCCCCCGATACCCGACTGGATGACCTTCTGTTGGGTACCAAGGCCGCACTGGCCGAGCCTCACGGGGTGCTGGAGCAAGGCTGTTACGCGCAGCATCTGGAAGCTTACCGGGCGTATTTCCCCGTGGAGCGCATGCGCGTCATTTTTTACGAGGATGAGCTAAGCGTCGATCCCTTGCGTGTATTGCGGGAGGCGAGTGCATTCCTCGGCGTGGACGAGAATTATCAATTTGCCCATTGGCAGCATCGCGCGAATGAACATACAGGAAGTCAGCTTGGGCTCAGGCTCAGCTACCATGTGCCGCTGTTGCGGCCGTGGGTCCGCAGGCTCGACCGGCGCTGGGGCCGACCCTATCGGCCAAGCGTGTCCGAGGCCACCCTGGCGCGATTGCGAACGTTTTATGGCTCGGAGAATGTCCGTCTTTTCGACTTGTTGGGGCGATCCGCTCCCAGTTGGCAGGGCGGATGACCTCATGGGGGCGCATCTGGACTGCAGGAGGGATGGGGTGGATTTTGTCTGTGATATCGAGATCAGGGCTGAGGCCGGGCAGATTTTCCCCTGGCTGGAGGAGCCCGAACGGATGGGGCAATGGGTGCAAGGGCTGGAGCACTCGGAATACCTTTCTCCCATCGAGGACCTTGGCGTGGGCATGCGATTTCGCCAGCGCATGCGGGAAATGGGCCGCAGCGTAACCTATGAGGGTGAAGTGCTGGAGCGCGAACCGCCGCAGGCTTTGGTGGTGGCGCTGACGCACCGGCGGTTTCACATGCGGATTGGCTATCGTCTCACCCGGAAGGGGATGATGACTCATTTGGAATATCGTTTGCACTTGCAGCCGCTGGATAGTACGGTTGCCCGCATGGAGCGAGCGATGGGCTGGATGCTGGAGCGCGGCGCCCGCCAGCAACTGATCCGGCTCAAGCGCTGTATTGAGGCCTCTGCGCAGGCACTTTAACCAACAACATTTCAAAAACCGACTATAGTTGACAGGGGTAACCGGGCCGCAAGAGTCCGGCGTGTTTCAGGGTACATG
>JBAUIG010000364.1:0-5125 GCA_049682735.1 Candidatus Macondimonas sp.
TTGAGCAGGGCGATGCGGTCGGCATGGGCGGTGAGCAGGGCGGGATCGTGGGAGACCACGACCACCGTGCGGGCCGGCGTCATCCGGCGCAACAGCGCCCAAATCCGGCTTTCCGCCGCCGGATCGATGTGGGCGGTTGGCTCGTCCAGCAGCAACAGCGCCGGATCGGCCGCCAGGGCGCGGGCCAGCAGGGCGCGTTGCAATTCGCCCCCAGACAGCTCGCGCAGCAGGCGCGGCGCCAGCGCGGTCAATTCCACCTCCGCCAGCGCCGCCTGGGCGCGCTCCCGGTCGGCCCGCCGCGCGCCACCCAAGGGCCACCAGCCGTGCAGGCGTCCCAGACCGACGAGGGTGGACACGGTGATGGGCAAATGCCGGACCGGCGGTGGCTGCTGGGGGACATAGCCGATGCAATGGCGCATCTCCCGGGGGGGGCGGCCCAGGATGTCGATGTGGCCGGCATCGGGGCGCAGGATGCTGGCCAGCAACTGGATCAGGCTGCTCTTGCCCGCGCCATTGGGACCCAGGATGCCGAGGAACTCCCCCGGCGCGATATCGAGATCAAGGTCTTGCAGCACGGGAGCTTGGCCGGGATGAGCGAAGCGCAGCCCGTGGATGCGCACCGCCGGGTTCATGGGCGCACCGCCGGTTGGGCAAGGGCACGAACCAGGGTGCGGACACTGCCGAAGTAATCTGCCGCCAGGGGATCGGCGATTACCACGGGTATGTCCAGTTCGCGCGCAAGCTGTCGGGCCAGGCGGTCGCCGTGGCCGGGTTGCAGGAACAAGGCATTCACCCGTTCCTCATGCGACAACGCAATCAATCGATTCAGCTGGCTGGCGCTGGGCTCTCGGCCCGCCACTTCGATGGGGATCTGGCGCAGGCCGTGGTGGTCCGCGAGATAGCCCCATCCGGGATGGAACACCAGCAGGATGCCGCCTCGCAGCGGGGCGAGCAGCGGCGTGATTTCCGTCTCCAACGCGCGCAAGTCCTGACTCAGGCGCCGGCTGCCCGCGCGATACGCCGCTTCCCCGGCCGGGTCCATGATCGTCAATTGGGCCGCGATGGCCGCCACCAGCGGCAAGGCGCCCTGGGGATCGGTCCAGACATGGGGATCGGGAAACCGGGCCTGGCTGGCACCATTGGCCCAGGGATCATCCAGCGCGCGCGTGGTGACCGCCTCACGCAGGTCCAACACCCGCAGATCGGGATTGACGGCCTGCAGGCGCGGCAACCAGGCCGCTTCAAAGGGCAGGCCCGCGAGCACATAAAGCCGCGCCTCGGTCAGGCCGGCGATCTGGCGCGCCGACGGTTCGAAGGCATGCGGATCACCGCCGCCCTGCAGGACCAGCGCCTCGACCCGTTCGCCCCCGATGCGTTCCACAAAGGTTTTCAGCACCGGCACGCCGACAGCCACTTTCATCGGGGCCGGCGCGGCGGCGATCGAACCGCTCCAGCAGAGCCAAAGTATCAGCAGGGCGAAGCGCGCCACGGGGCGCCAGCGGGACCGCCGGGAAGCAATCAGGTAAGCATTCATTTGCGAAATAGTATAACGTTTCGATTGTTGCCGGTGAAATGAGGGCGGCGGTCATGGGTCGGCACAAACGCAATGGCGCACAATCAAGCGGGATTTCGCCCGCACTGGCGCGCGGACTCATGGCGCTGGTGCGGGCCTATCAGATGGGGGTATCGCCTTGGCTGGCCCCGCGTTGCCGCTACACTCCCACCTGTTCGGCCTATGCGCTGGAAGCGCTGAAGCGTCATGGGCCCTGGCGGGGTGGCTGGTATGCGTTGCGGCGCTTGGCGCGCTGCCATCCCTGGGGCGGGTTCGGGTTCGATCCGGTGCCGGATGCGGGCCGCGAACGGAATCACCGACACGGTGGAGGCGGCGAATAGGTCGGAGTCGTTGAAGAAGATGGTCGGGGTAACAGGATTCGAACCTGTGACCTCTGCTTCCCGAAAGCAGCGCTCTACCAAGCTGAGCTACACCCCGATGGTGTTTAAAAGCGGGACTGGCCCCTAGCGGTCGCGTTGCACCGCGAAGCGCGCCAGATCGGCAAGGGACCTGCGGAAAGGGGAGTCATCCAGCGCCGAGAGGGCGTCGATGGCTTGCTCGCTTTCATGAGCCGCAAGGCGCGCAGTGTAGTCGATGGCGCCCGTCGACTCAATGGCCGCGAGGATTTCCGGCAGGTGTTCCAGGCTGCCCTTGCGGATCGCCTGGCGGATGCACTCGGCCTGCTCGGGGCTGGCCTGGCGCATGGCGTGGATCAGCGGCAGGGTTGTCTTGCCATCGGCCAGATCATCGCCGAGGTTTTTGCCGATGGCGTCTACGGTGCCGGTGAAATCCAGGGAGTCGTCGATGAGCTGGAAGGCATTGCCCAAATGAATGCCATATCGGGCCAGCGCGCGCTCACGGGCCTTGGGCGCCTTGGCGATGAGGGCGCCCACCTGGGCGCTGGCCTCGAACAGGCGCGCCGTCTTGTTGCGGATGACGTCGAAATACTGTTGCTCGGACAGGCCAGGGTTGTGGCGATTGCTGAGCTGGACCACCTCGCCCTCGGCAATGTCGTTGGCGGCGGTGGACAGCACCGCCACGATGTCCAGCCGCTCGCATTCCACGATCATCTGGGTGGCGCGCGAATACATGAAGTCGCCCACCAGCACGCTGGCCTCGTTACCCCAGACCTGATTGGCGGTGGGGCGGCCGCGCCGCAGCCGGGAACGATCGACCACATCGTCATGCAGCAAGGTGGCGGTATGCACTGCCTCGGTGGCGGCTGCCAGACGCAGGTGTTCATCGCCGGTATGACCACAGGCCCGCGCCGCCAGCAGCAGCACTGCTGGCCGCAGGCGCTTGCCGCCACTGCTGATGATGTGATGGTTGATCTCTCCCACCAGCGGCACCACCGAGTTCATGGCGCGCTTGAGCAGGGCGTCCATGCGCTGCATGTCATCCTGGATGGGAGCGAGGATTTCAGTGATCTCAGAGCCGTGCATGGGGTGGTCCGTGTGCCGTGCCTTTGCCGTCCAGTCCCCTGCCGGGACGGGCTGATGATAGGGGTTTGCTGACCGAGAGTTGCCGCCAGGATCGAGGGTCTGCGCGGTCGGATGCAATGGCGATTGACCTGTCTCCACTGGCGACGTTAAGATAGCTGTTCTTTGTGACTTGGGCCCGAGCGGCCCCTGTGGAGACAGTCAGTAATGTACGCGGTGATCCATACCGGTGGCAAGCAATATCGGGTGCAGGAAGGCGAAGTCCTGCGCGTGGAAAAGTTGTCCGCGGAAGCCGGCAGCCAGATTGAATTCGACCGGGTTTTGCTGGTCGGTGAAGGCGAAGCCCTCACCATCGGTTGCCCCTTCGTGGAGGGTGGCAAGGTCACCGCCACGGTGCGTGCCCACGGCAAGGGCGACAAGGTCGAGATCGTCAAATTTCGCCGCCGCAAGCACTACATGCGGCGCAAGGGGCATCGCCAGCTCTTCACGGAGCTCGAGATCACGGCGATCCAGGGCGCTTGAAGCCGTCTTGCCCTGTGGCGGGTCCCGAATGGCCCAATGTTTTTAGCGATCAGGTGAATACCCATGGCACATAAGAAAGCAGGCGGCAGCACCCGCAACGGCCGCGATTCCCATGCCAAGCGCCTCGGCGTGAAGCATTTCGGCGGTGAGCAAGTGGTGGCAGGCCATATTCTGGTCCGTCAGCGCGGCACCCGCTTCCATCCCGGTCTCAACGTCGGCTGTGGCAAGGACCATACCCTGTTCGCCAAGGCCGATGGCCGTGTGGTGTTCCAGGTGAAAGGCCCGAACAACCGCAAGTTCGTCAGTATTCTCGCGGACTGAGCCTTCGGCAGACCGCTGTTTTCCGGCGGCCCCGCGTGACGATGCGCGGGGCCGTTTTGTTTTTAGCGAGTCAAGCCCATGCGATTTGTAGACGAAGCCATCATCAACGTTCAGGCCGGCAACGGCGGCAACGGCTGCGTCGGTTTCCGGCGCGAGAAATTCATCCCCTTCGGGGGGCCCGACGGCGGCGATGGCGGCGATGGCGGCAGTGTCTACCTGGTCGCCGACGGCAACATCAACACCCTGGCCGATTTCCGCGTGCAGCGCACCTATCGCGCAGAGCATGGTGGGGCCGGTTCCGGTGCGCAGTGCACCGGCCGCGGGGGGGCGGACTGCCTGATCCCGGTGCCGGTGGGAACCTTGGTGTTCGAGGCCGATACCGGCGAATTGCTCGGCGACCTGGTGACCCCCGGTGAACAGCTCAAGGTGGCCCAGGGTGGCTTCCACGGCCTGGGTAACCTGCGCTTCAAGAGCAGCATCAACCGTTCCCCGCGCCAGTTCACCGAAGGCAGCGCGGGCGAGGCGCGCAAGCTGCGGCTGGAATTGAAGCTCTTGGCCGACGTTGGCCTGTTGGGCCTGCCCAATGCCGGAAAGTCTACCCTCATCCGCGCCGTCTCGGCGGCCCGCCCCAAGGTCGCCGATTATCCCTTTACCACGCTGCATCCCCATCTCGGGGTGGTGCGCTTAGGCATGAATCGCAGTTTCGTCATGGCCGATATTCCCGGCTTGATCGAAGGCGCGGCCGAAGGCGCGGGTCTGGGGTTGCGTTTCCTGCGTCATCTGCAACGCACCAGACTGCTGTTGCAGGTGGTCGACCTGGATCCATCCGCGCCGGATGAGGTCGTGGTGCAGGGCGTCGAGACCCTGATTGCCGAACTGCAGCGCTACAGCGAGGACCTGGCGGTGCGCGAGCGCTGGCTGGTGTTCAACAAGGCAGACCTGCTGCCCGAGCCCGAGCGTGCGGCGCGGGTGGCCACCCTGACCGGGGCCCTGGGCTGGACAGGGCCGGTGTTCGTGATTTCCGGCGCCACGGGGGAAGGCACCGGGCCATTGTGCGAGGCGCTGTTTGCCCGGCTGCAGGTGTTGCGCACAGAATCCGGGGAAGCCGCCCGGGAAGCGGAAGCTGCCGCCTACGACCCGACCCAGGTATAGATCTGACGCAGGACGATGACGGAAGAAATCAGCGCACGCCAAGATCGGATGTGTCCGGCGGCGAGGTAGGGGGAGAGTCGCGGATGAACGACCGCAACAGTCTGGGACAGAGTCGGCGCTGGGTGGTGAAGGTCGGCAG
>JBAUIG010000365.1:0-3210 GCA_049682735.1 Candidatus Macondimonas sp.
TCTTGAGGCTGAGCCAGCTCCCATCCGTGGAGGGTTCAGTAGTCGGTTGCATCAGGAATGTCCTCAGGGGGTACGGCGCGGATTCGGCAGGGCGCCGAATAAGTGGCCGTCCAAAGATTCTGGAAGAAGAACGCTAAACTCTGGTTCTTATGCTTATTATTGAGGCTTAATGAAAAGAGGTCAATCATTGATGAAATAAATCATACAGGGACATTGTGTGATGACCTGGCTTAAGTTGATGATTCTTGGTCCTCCTGCGATTTGTCAGCTTGGGCGGACATAAACATCCGCCCAAGCCGTGGCTGCAGCGTTTCAGTCCCTTCAGAATGAAGGCGCTGGGCCGGGGGCCGTAATGCCCCGATATTCCAATAGCGTCCCATCCTGCCGATACAGATCGATCAACGCCTTGCGCAGGTTGACCACCGAACGCACTTCTTCGATCTGGGACGATACCAGATCGCGCTGGGCACGGGAGAGCAGGGTGGCGGTCGATTTTCCCACCAGGAAATTTTCCCGTTCCGCACGCTGCGCCGCCTCTTGGAGACTGCGGGTTGCTGCGGTCGCGTTGACCTGTTCTTCGGCGCGTTTCACCTCCATGAACGCACTGCGAACATCCAGTTCAGCCAGCTGTTCCAGGTTTTGCAGCGCCAGTTCGCGTTGATCGCGGGCAGTGGTGGATTGCAGATGAAGCGCACGGGATTGGCGATTTCTCACTGGAAAGTCCAGGCGTAAACCGACCCCCGCATCCCAGTAATCTCCCTCCCTGAGGTTGTCGACGCTGTCGCTGAAGGAACCGGCATAACCACTGCCACCCAGCGTCATGAACACATTCAGGGCGGGCAGCAGGCCATTGCGCGTCTGAATCACTTGGAATTCGCCGCTGCGCAATTGCATGCGCGCTTCATTCAGATCGGGTCGATGGCGCAATGCCAGCTGGACGTGATCTTCCACCTTGCCGGTGAAGGGAGCCGGCAGGGTGGGAACGTCCACGATCTCGATCATGCGTTGCCAGCCTTCCGCACTTTGGGGATTGAGCTGTTGCAGGAAACGCAGGCGCAGCTTTTCGAAAGTGCTGCGGGCGTCGATCAGCGCCTGACGCCGCAGCGCCAACTCGGCACGTGGGGCTGGCAACTGGGTTTCGGCGATCTGGCCGACCTCGACCCGTTCCTCGATTTCATGGAGCTGTTGCTCGGAAAGTCGAACCGACTCCTCCAGGATTTCGAGCTGACGTTTGAAGAGATAGTAATCCCAGTAAAGCGATTCGATCTGGGCGACCAGGGTCTGGGTGAAGCCTCGCAACTGGTACTGGGTCGCCAGGGTATCGGCTTGCGCTTGCTGGATGCGCGCCAGGTTGGCCGATGGGCTGCCGCCCTTCAATAGCGCCTGAGAGAGGGTCAATCCCACGCGGGTCTGGTTCTGGGCGTCCCGCGCGCTACCCTGCAGATCCTCCAGAATGAGGCGTTCGATGGTGTCGCTCTGGCTTTTGATACGTTCATTGGAAACCGCCACTTCCACCTGCGTGCCGGTGATGAATCGCTTGCTGGCTCCAGCCCTGACCTCGCTGCGCTCGCCGTCGATGACGCTGCCCTGGGTGTCGTCGTCCTGGGGCAGTTCGACCAGATCCTGATTGCGATTGCGTCGGAAGGGGCTGGGCAGCAGGACGCGGGGGTTGAGATCCAGATCTTCGGGAATGGTCCCGACCCCGGGAAAGAAGAACTCCGATTTTTCTCGGCCCAATGAGGCCTGCGCGAACAAGTTGGTATCGAAGCGCGAGCGTTCGATGTCCTCGAAGGCGCCCCGTAGTACCGGCGTCAGCATCTGGATATTCAGTAACTTGTTGTTCTTCAGTGCCAGCAGGACGGCCTCCTCCCGGCTGATACGCAAAGGCCCTTCAGCGCTTGGTCGGATGTCCTTGACACCCTTGATTTGATTTAACTCAGGCTTGGCCTGTTTGACCACCCGTTCCTGCAGGGGGGTGGGACCCGGCTCTGGCCGGGGCTCGGGCGTTTCCGGTTGGGCGGCACTAGCCTGACTGGCAAGGGCAAACAGCAACCAGCCGCCCACGCGGACGGAAGCGGGAAGACGTTTCATTTTGGCGCATCCTTGCGGTGGAACAGGGCGTACACGACGGGAACCACGAACAGGGTGATAAAGGTGGAACTGATCAAGCCACCAATCAGCGACCGGGCCATGCTTTGCTGGATCTGGGCGCCTTCACCTTGAGCGATCGCCAGAGGCACGAGACCCAGAATGGTTGTCATCGCGGTCATCAGGATAGGGCGCAGACGAGTTCGTCCGGCTTCAAGCAGGGCATCGTGCAAGGCGAACTGGCGGTTATAGCGTAAGTGATTTGCCTGGTCGACCAACAAGATGGCGTTGTTGACCACCACGCCGATCAGGATGATCGAGCCAATCAAGGACACAATGTTGTAGGTCGTTCCGGTCAAAAGCAAAATGACATTCACACCTATCAACGCCAACGGTACAGAGAACATGACGATTAGAGGATCACGTAGTGATTCATACAGCATGGCCATGATGATGTAGACGAGAATAATGGCCAGGATCATGACCGTTAAAAGGTCTTTGAATGCAGCTCGGAGTTCCTCATATTCGCCGACGAACAATACCTGATAGCCACCCGGGATAGGTACCCCGGCAATGGCCTGGCGGACATTGCTGACAACCGTGCCCAAGTCAGCGCCGGAGATGTTGGCCCCGATTTGAATCGCTCGTTGCTGGTCATTGCGCAAAATCCGAATCGGCCCGAGTTTTGACTCTGTGTTGACGAGATTACGCAAGCTAAGTTGCTGGCCCAAAGCGTTGATGATGTTGAGATCCAAGATCTCATCCACAGTCAGACTGGAGGCCTCTTTGAGTTTAACGACGATGTTGGATTCATCGCCGCCTTCGGCATAACGGCTTGCGATCGTGCCGCCCAATGCGATTTCCAGAGTGCGCGCAATCTGGGCCACGCTCACGCCGAGATCGGAGGCTTTGGCGCGATCGACATGAAGCTCGACTTGAGGAACTCCTTCGCGGTCGGCGCGACGTACATCGGTCACGTTGGGCACCGTTTCCACCGCATCGGCAATCTGATCCGCCAAGTCATTCAATATATCCAGATCCGGACCGCGAACTTCCACCTGAAGCGCTTCGCCCCCCCCGATCATCTGCAGCATCACATCCTGCGGCGCGCGAGAGCGAAGC
>JBAUIG010000366.1:0-13794 GCA_049682735.1 Candidatus Macondimonas sp.
CTTTTGGTTCATCTGGGATGCAAAGCCGCACTGGCTTGGCTGACAAGATTCCATAGATCATTTTTTACGCTAATCTCCGCCCGCACCTGCCTCCCCTTGGAAGCGCAGCACGCTGCCGCAGGCACGACAGCGATAGGCTGCTCCGCCCTGCATGCGCCGGTGGAGAATTGTGCTCACCTCATGTGCCCGGCAAGCGCAGGCATAGGGGTGGCGGCGCAGGATCCTGACTCTTGCCCGGTCCACATCAAAGCCATGGCAACGCCGGGCCGGCGCATCGAGCCAATTCATCACCTCGCGCCACTCAGGCCCATGGGGCGGGGCACCCGGCCGCCAGCGGAACACGACCCAATGGGCCACCTCGTGGGGCAGCGTTTGCGCCAGGAAGTCCGCCGGGTTCTCCTGCATCAAGACGGGATTGAGGCGGATGAGGCCATCGGCGCTGGCGCAACCGGCCCGGGTACCGCGTAAATCAAATGCAAGTTGCGGCGGGCGCGGTGTCAAGCCCACGCGGCCGGCAGCGCGATAATCGAGTTCGGCGGCGCGCCGGCTTATGTCGGCGACCCAATCCGGCTGAGCGGCCAGCCATTGCTGGGCCTGGGCATACGGTCTCATGAATCGGCATCGAAGGCGTGAGGCGCGCCCTGACGCAAAGCGGCTCGCACCGGGGCCGTGTCGGGACGCACGCCGCGCCACAGTTCAAAGGCCACTGCTGCCTGTTCCACCAGCATGCCGAGGCCGTCTTCAGCGCGTGCGGCGCCCTGTTGCTGCCCCCAGCGCATGAACGCAGTCGGCCCGTGGCCATAGGCGAGGTCGTAACACACGGTATGGGCCGCCACCAGTCCAGGCGGCAGGTCGGGAACCGCATCGGACAAGCTGGCAGCCGTGGCGTTGAGAATCAAATCAAACGGCCCTGCTCCCGCCAGCCCCGCCAATCCCATTCCACGCACAGGTCCGAGACAGTGAAAACGGGCTGCCAGTGCCTCGGCACGCGCTGCCGTCCGGTTGGCGACCACAAATTCGCACGGTCCCTCCTCCAGCAGCGGCCCCAAGATGCCGCAGGCGGCTCCCCCCGCCCCCAGAATCAGGAGGCGATGATCGAACAGCGTCAGCCCAAGCGCCTCCTTCAAATCTCGCAGCAGACCCACGCCGTCGGTGTTGTCACCCCACAGGCGGCCGTCGGCCCCGACGGTGAGCGTGTTAACGGCGCTGGCCTGGGTGGCGCGAGGAGAACAGTCATCAGCCAGAACGAAGGCTTCCGCCTTGAAAGGGAGCGTGACGTTCAGCCCCTTGCCACCCTCGGCGACAAACCGGCGCAGCGTGGCGGCAAATCCATCCAGCGGCGCGAGGATGGCTTCGTAGCTGAGATCCTGACCCGTCTGCGCCGCGAACAGGCGGTGGATCCGGGGCGATTGGCTGTGGGCGATGGGGTGTCCCACAACGGCGTAGCGATCGGTCATCGGCAGCTCCCCCGCTGAGCAACAGGATAATGTTCAGGATTCCCGCAACCAACGCAGGACCTGCGGGGCACAATAGGTCAGCACGGCATCGGCCCCGGCACGCTTGAAGGCCACCAGCGATTCCATCACTACCGCGCGCTCATCCAGCCAACCCGCCTGCGCGGCGGCCATGAGCATGGCGTACTCCCCGCTCACCTGATAGGCCAGCGTCGGCACGCCAAAGCGATGCTTCACCCGGCGCACCACGTCCAGATAGGGCATGCCGGGCTTGATCATCACCATGTCCGCCCCTTCGGCCAAATCCATCGCCACCTCGCGCAGGGCCTCATCCCCATTGGCCGGGTCCATCTGGTAAGTGCGCTTGTCCGCCTTACCCAGGGCCGCCGCTGAACCCACCGCCTCGCGGAATGGACCGTAGAAGGCGGAGGCGTACTTGGCCGCGTAAGCCAGAATGCGAGTCTGGGTGTGGCCGGCTGCCTCCAGGGCATCGCGGATGGCGCCAATGCGCCCGTCCATCATGTCCGAGGGTGCGACCACATGGGCGCCGGCCTCGGCATGGGACAGCGCCTGGCGCACCAGCACGGCGACGGTTTCATCGTTCAGGACCTGGCCGTCCTCACCTAACAGACCATCCTGGCCGTGGACAGTGTAGGGGTCCAAGGCCACATCGGTGATGATCCCTAGCTCCGGGAACGCGGCCCGCAGGCTGCGCACGGATCGCTGCACCAGCCCGTCAGGGTTATGGGCTTCCTCGGCCTGGAGTGATTTGCGCACCTGGGGCACCACCGGGAACAGCGCCACCGCCGGCAGCCCGAGCATGACCAGCGCCTCCAGTTCGTCCCGCAGCACGTCCAGGCTCATCCGCTCCACGCCGAGCATGGATGCCACTGCCTCGCGCCGCGCCGCGCCGTCCAACACAAATACCGGCCAGATCAGATCGTCCGCGGTCAGCACCTGTTCGCGCATCAATCGGCGCGAGAAGGGGTCCCGGCGCATACGGCGCAAGCGGGTGCGAGGAAAGGCTGCGTCGGTCACGGGCATCTTCCAAGGCGGATGGGGGATTTATTGTGCCCGCCGCCATGAAGCAGGACAACGGCCCGCCAGGCGCCGCCTGCGTGGATGGGGGTTTCAGCCAGCGTGTTGGGACTGAACCTGGGACGAGGAAGGCACGGGCGTCGTCACGCCGGCAGTCATCCCCGCATTCGGCGCCAGTTCGGCGGCGAAATAAGTGGCGGCGATGGCATCGTGGCAACCAGCCAGCTTGAGCTGCAGCTCATCCATGTAAACGTGCAGGGTACCCGCCTCATGCGCCAATGCAGCGATGTCGGCGCGCTGGACCATACGCCGCAACTGGGCCACCGCCCGCAACGGGGTGTCATTGCGCGGCAGATCCGACAGGCAGACCTCCAGGGTTTTGAGACAGGATTGCAGGGCGCGCGGAAACCGCTCTTCCTGTAACAGGAAGCGCACCACATCCACCCCGGAGACCCGGCTGCGCACCAACCGGCGGTACATCTGGTAGGCGGTCAAGGATTTGAGCACGCTCATCCATTGAACGCGGCCATAGGCTTGCAGATCCGCCGGCATTTCCGCCAGCAGATCGCCGGAACGGACATCGAGAATGCGGGTGGTCATGTCCGCCCGTTCCAGATTGCGCCCCAGACGCATGAACTCGAAGGCTTCATCGCGGCTCATGACGCCATCCAGCAGGCCCACGATCATCTGGCATTGTCCGATAATGGTTTGCAGGAATTCATGCCGCCCCCGGCGCGACAGGGCATCGCTCATCTGTTCCTGGGCAATCAGGTGCAAGCGATTGATCTGCCCCCAGCCCTCGGCAGGCACGATGTCGCGGGTGGTGCGCAGATTTTCCCGGGCCTTGGTGAGACAACTGATCAAGGAGCTGGGGTTTTCGCGGTCAGCAAGCAGAAACTGCACCACGCGGTGCTCGCTCATCTCACCATAACGTTCCACGAACGCATCACGTCCGCTGGTGATGTCGATCAGCGGCTCCCAGTCCGGGGTCACCACACGAGGCAGATCCAGGATCAGGTTGGTGGAGACCGTCACCAGCCGTGCCGTATTCTCCGCCCGCTCCAGATAGCGGGCAAACCAGTACATGTTTTCAGCCATGCGCGACAGCATCAGCAAATCTCCTTGCTCAAGCCAGTAGAGCGGCGGTCAGGATGGGCTGTCCGACTCATTGCTTTCCACCACCCAGGTGTCCTTGCTGCCACCGCCCTGGGATGAGTTCACCACCAGTGATCCCTTGACCATCGCCACACGGGTCAAGCCCCCGGTCGTCACCTGAATGTCGCTGCCGCTCAGGATGAAAGGCCGCAGGTCTACATGGCGCGGCTCGGGCACATGGTCCGTCAGCGTGGGGACAGTGGACAGGGCGAGGGTCGGCTGGGCAATGTAGTTGCGTGGCTCACGCTGAATCAGGGTCGCAAATCGCTCGCATTCCTCGCGGCTCGACTTGGGCCCCACCAGCATGCCGTAGCCGCCGGATTCGTTGGCGGGTTTGACGACCAGGTCTTTCAAATGGGCCAACACATGCTTCAGGGACTGAGGATCCTCGCAGCGCCATGTGGGCACATTGGGCAGGATGGGATCCTCGCCCAGGTAATACTTGATGAAGTCGGGCACATAGGTATAGACGACCTTGTCATCGGCGACCCCTGCCCCAGGCGCATTGACCAGAGCCACATTGCCCTTGCGCCAGGCGCGTAGCAGGCCGGGCACCCCGAGCGCGGAATCGGGCCGGAAGGCTTCCGGATCCAGGAAATCGTCATCGATACGCCGATAGACCACATCCACCCGTTCCGGCCCCTGGATGGTGCGCATGTAGACGCAGTCATCGTCGCTCACGAACAGGTCCGGGCCCACCACCAGCTCGACCCCCATCTGCTGGGCCAGATAGGCATGCTCGAAATAGGCCGAGTTGTAGATGCCGGGGGTCAACACCACGACGCAGGGATAATCAGCCGGCCGCGGTGACATGGCCGCCAGCATGTCGAACAGCTGTGATGGGTAGTCGTCCACCGGGAGAATCACCTGATTCTCAAACAATTCCGGGAACACATGCTTCATCACCTGACGGTTCATCATCATGTAGGACACCCCCGAGGGTACCCGCAGGTTATCCTCCAAGACATAAAGGGTGCCATCGCCGTCGCGCACCATGTCCGAACCGCAAATGTGCGCCCAAACCCCCAAGGGTGGCGTGAAATCGCGACATTGGGCGCGGAAGTTCTTGGAAGTGGCGATCAGCTCGGCTGGAAAGCGCTTGTCGCGGATGATGCGCTGTGGCCCGTAGATGTCGTTGATGAACAGATTGAGGGCATGGACCCGTTGCTTGAGTCCGGCCTCGGTGCGGCGCCACTCGGCAGCCGGGATCACGCGCGGGATGATGTCCATCGGCCAGGCCCGGTCGATGGCATTGCCGTCGCTGTAGACGGTGAAGGTGATGCCCAGCGTCTTGATCTCGAGCTCCGCCGCGCGCTGGCGTTCACGCAGTGCGTCCGCCCCCAGGCCAACCAGCCGCTCCATCAAGGGACGAGCCGCAGGCCGCGGGCCATCCGGACCCACGAGCTCGTCGTAGAAGCCCTGTTGCAGATAATGGGTCCAATCCTGCGCCATGCCCGCTCCCAGCTGCGATATCAAACTGTCGATTTAAAGTCTTAACATCAGCCTTACAAGAAACGCGCCGGGTCTTGAAGTGACGCAGCGTGGGCAGAATCAGGCTGGGATGGCCCTTCCGACGCGCTGTGAGCGTCTGGCGCCTGTTGCATGGGCAGAATGCTCACGCATTGCCCCAAAATGGGGCATCAGCAAAATACCTTGGATTCACCGATCGTACATATCACCCCGATCCAGCGCCTGGCAGCAACTGGATGACACTGGCATGATGCTGGCAAGTCAAGCGAGATTGACGCATGGCCAGATTCTACCGCTCGCGTGTTGATCCCGCTCAAATTCCTTACCGGAGGCCCTGATGTCCCTGCGCGTGGCGCTTACTCACAAGACCGTCTATCACTATGATCGCCCGGTCGCCCTGTCACCCCAGGTGTTCCGGCTACGCCCGGCGGTTCACAGCCGCACCCCGATCCTGTCCTACTCGCTGCGGATCACCCCTGAGGATCATTTTCTCAACTGGCAGCAGGATCCCTTCGGCAACATCCTCGCACGGGTCGTGTTCGCAGAAGAAACCCAGACCATGTCGGTTGAAGTGGATCTGCTGGCGGACATGGTCGTCATCAATCCCTTCGATTTCTTTGTCGAGGAATACGCCAAGCATTTTCCATTTACCTATGACCGCCAATTGCGCAAGGAATTGACGCCTTACCTCGAAATTACCGAAAACGGACCGTATCTGCGCAAATGGCTGTCCGGCATCAACCGGGGAAAGCGGCCCTATGTCGTGGATTTTCTGGTCGAGCTCAACAGCCGGCTGCAAAAGGACATCGGCTATCTGATCCGCATGGAGCCCGGCGTCCAGACCTGCGAGGAAACCCTGGGCCAGGGCACCGGGTCCTGCCGCGACTCGGCCTGGCTGCTGGTGCAGATCATGCGCCACCAGGGTCTCGCAGCACGCTTCGTGTCGGGTTATCTGGTTCAGCTGAAAGCGGACGTCAAGGCCCTGGATGGCCCCTCCGGGCCCGAGGCCGACTTCACCGACCTGCATGCCTGGTGCGAGGTCTACGTGCCCGGCGCAGGGTGGATCGGCCTGGATCCCACCTCAGGCCTGTTCGCTGGCGAAGGGCACATTCCGCTGGCCTGCACCCCTGACCCGGCGAGCGCTGCCCCAGTGTCGGGCAATTTCTGGGGCGACCCGGAAACCAAGGTTGAATTTGACTACACCAACCAGGTGCAACGCATCCACGAGGATCCGCGCGTCACCAAACCCTACACGGAAGACCAATGGCAGACCATCAATCTGCTGGGGCGAGCGGTGGATGAACAACTTCGCGCCGGGGATGTACGCCTGACGCTGGGCGGTGAGCCCACGTTCGTCTCCGTCGACGACATGGAATCGGCCCAATGGAACACCGCGGCACTGGGCCCCGAGAAGCGGCAGCTGGCCGGCACCCTGCTGCGCCGGCTGTGGGATCGCTTCGCACCGGGCGGCGTGTTTCATGTCGGGCAGGGCAAATGGTATCCCGGCGAAGAATTGCCGCGCTGGGCGCTGTCCTTGTATTGGCGCCCGGACGGGCAGCCGGTCTGGCGTCGGCCCGAGCTGCTGGCGGAAGACGGCAAGGATTATGGCTGCACCGTGGACGATGCGCTGTGCTTTGCCCGTGAACTGGCGCGGCGCCTGGGCGTCAATCCGGATCATGCGCAGCCCGGCTACGAGGATGTGCTCTACCATCTATGGAAGGAAGGCACCCTTCCCGACGACCTGGATCCGCTGAAGCTGAATCACAAGCAGCATCCGGATCATGCCAGCCTGAGCCAGATGTTGGCGCGCGGCCTCGACGTGCCGGTGGGTTATTGCCTGCCCCTGCGCTGGAATTACGGCGCCATACGCTGGGAGAGCGTGCATTGGCCGTTCCGCCGCGACCTGATGTTCCTGATGCCCGGCGACTCGCCCATGGGTCTGCGCCTGCCTTTGGAGAGCCTGCCCTGGAGCGCCCAGCAGCGTGAACGCAAGGCGGTGATCCCGGAACGCAGCCCATTTGAGGCTCGGCCACCCCTGAGCGATGCCATGGGCGAGGTGGCGCGTCACTACAGTGCGTGGACGCCTGCCACAACCCAATCGCTCACTGAGATGGATCAGGCGGACGCGCCCGAAACGACCCAGACGGTGGAGGTATTCCGCACCGCCCTGTGTGTGGAGCCGCGTAATGGCTGTCTGCATATTTTCCTGCCGCCGGTGAACTATCTGGAGCACTATCTGGATCTGCTGGCCCATATCGAGGCCACCGCCGCACAATTGGGGATGCCGGTGCGCCTGGAAGGCTATGAGCCGCCCCACGACTGGCGCCTCAAACGCCTCCACATCACCCCCGATCCAGGCGTCATCGAGGTCAATATCCATCCTGCGGAAACCTGGGATGAGCTGGTCAGCACCACCGAAGCTCTCTACGAGGAGGCCCATCAAACCCGCCTGGGCAGTGAGAAATTCATGCTGGACGGCCGTCATACCGGCACCGGCGGCGGCAATCACGTGACCTTGGGCGGCGCCACGCCGGCCGACAGCCCCTTTCTGCGCCGGCCCGACCTGTTGCGCAGCCTGGTGACCTTCTGGCAACACCACCCGGCCATGAGCTACCTGTTCTCGGGGCTCTTCATCGGCCCCACCAGCCAGGCGCCACGGGCGGACGAGGCGCGTGTCGAAAGCCTCTACGAGCTGGAGATCGCCTTCAAGGAAATGCCCGAGGGCGAGGTTCCCCAGCCCTGGCTGGTGGATCGCCTGCTGCGCAATCTGTTGGTCGACCTGACCGGCAATACCCACCGGGCGGAGTTCTGCATCGACAAGCTGTATTCTCCCGACAGCCAGCGCGGCCGGTTGGGACTGTTGGAATTGCGCGCCTTCGAGATGCCGCCCCACCCGCGCATGAGCCTGGTGCAGATGTTGCTCCTGCGGACGCTGGTCGCCCATTTCTGGCAACGGCCCTACCGCCACGATCTGGTGCGCTGGGGCACCTCTCTGCACGACCGTTTCATGCTGCCTCATTTCATCTGGCAGGACATGCAGGATGTGGTGCGTCACCTGCGCGAGGCAGGCTTCCCCTTTAGCCCCGACTGGTTCGCGCCCTTCCTGGAATTCCGTTTCCCCCATTATGGGGATGTGCGGGTGGGCGACATCCACCTGGAATTGCGGGGCGCCCTGGAGCCCTGGCATGTACTGGGCGAGGAAAGCAGCAACATGGGCACGGCCCGCTTTGTGGACTCCTCTGTCGAGCGTCTGCAGGTGCGATTGACGGGGCTGACCGATTCCCGCTATGTGGTGGCCTGCAATGGCCGCCGGATGCCGCTGCACAATACTGGCGTCCACGGCGAATACGTGGCTGGCGTGCGCTACCGGGCCTGGCAGCCGCCCTCGGCCCTGCATCCCACCATCGGCGTCCACTCCCCGCTGGTATTCGACATCATCGACACCTGGAATGGGCGCTCCATCGGCGGCTGCACCTACCATGTCGCCCATCCTGGCGGCCGCAGCTACGACGTCTATCCGGTGAACGCCTATGCGGCCGAAACCCGTCGGGTCAGCCGTTTCTGGGGATTCGGTCATACGCCGGGGGTGCTGGAGGTCCCGCCGGACGTTGCCCGACTCGCGCGTTTCCTGCCGGATGGCCACCCCATCGGGCCGATGCAACCGCCGCCGGAGGAAACCAATCGCGAATACCCGCACACCCTGGATCTGCGCCGCCGCTCGGCATGGGCCCCGCGCTGAACGCACCGACTGCATAACGGGCATGGCCCAGCTGGAGTAAACTTCACCCCTTGCCCGGCGCGATGCCAGGCCAGGGATGGAGCTTGTGATGAGACGCATGAACCGGGGTTCGCCTCGCAGCAGCCGCGGCATTGATGAACTGGTGCAACTGGCCTTGGGGCTGGGGCGCGCCGGTTGCCAGCAGGAAGATCTGTTCTACCAGAATCGCTTGCGGCCATTGATCCAGCGCCTGCTCATAGATCGCCGCGAAGAAACTCTCGGCGAAGCTCTCGACCGGGTGTATGGCCAGCATCCTCGTTCCTTTGAAAGCCTGTCCGATCTCGTCGAAGCCCAGGCCATGGGCGGTGAATCGGGGCTCTTGATTGCCCTGCCGGTCATGGCCTGGTCACGTTATGACATCCCGGTGACTTCGCTCAGCGCAGCCCAATGCCAGCAATTCCATGAGCTGCTGACCACCCATGTAGTTGCCCCGGGTGTGGCCATTTCGGTGGCCGATTTCCTGTTTGGCCCCGATCAGCTGCCTGCGGGTTTCTGCGGCGCGTTCGAACTCGCCTCGCGTCTCCAGCAGCGACTGGCTCACGGACAAACGGTTCTGGCGGTTGACCCCTTGGGGCTACCCGCCACCACCCGCTTTCTGGCCGATCCCCGTTATCTTCTGGCCCTGATCCGCGCTCAGCCCGGTGAGGCCCTGTTCCGTTGGCACCAGCCCAGCGTGACTCGGGAAGATGCTGCCCGCTCCTGGCAGGAGGCGGCCCACCCGGCGCTGACCGCCCTGCTGCCCAGTTGCGCGGTGGAACCCTTGTTGCCGGATGCCTATTTCCCCGCGCTGCGCCGCACCGATGAACAAGGCCGGGCCTTCACGCTGCGCGCCTGCGTGGAACAGTTGCGCAGCCAGCATGGTCTTGCATCAACCCAGATTCAGGCCGTCATCGCGCCCTGCTATGACGGCAACCTGGTGGAATATCGCATCGGCCTGCTGCGGCAGGGATACCCTGAAGTGCTGCAGGGCGCCGTCTGGGGTTTGTTGGACGGCGAGGAAGAAACCACCGATGTACTCGGCCAGATCCAGGACGAACTGCAGCGCGCCGGGGTGACGGCGATCGAGATCATTACCGAACGGCGGCCGCTGAGCTATTGCGACGATTGCGGCGCGCCGCTGTTCCCTGCGCTGGATGGCGAGCTCACCCACACGGTGATGCCCGACGATCTGCAACCCGCCTCCACCCGTCTGCATTGACCCCGCCCGCTTCCAGGAGCCTGCGCATGCCCGAAACCGCGACCCTGTCCGAAACGGAATACGCCCTGCTGGTTGCGCCACCCCTCAAGGTCGTTGCCCAGCTTGCCGCCAGCCGCGGCCATCGCCAACTCTTCGATGACCTGCCCGGCATGCTGACCCTCATGCATCTGGTGCGGGGGCTGACGGAATGGTATTGGGTGAGCCCGCCATCGCAACAGCCCCGCTCCCCCTGGTCAACGCTGTCGCTGGCGCCGCTGGGCGCCTGCCAAATGGCCCTCAGCCTGGCGGAAATGGATGAGGAGACGCAACGCACCTGCCTGCATGCCCTGCAGGCCGGTTATGAGTTGGTATCCATGGCCGGGGCATTGCCGGCTCCAACAGTTCTGCTGGAATCGGCCTGGCGCGCCTTGCAGGCACAGGAGCCGGCCGCTGCGGAAACGGCCTTGCGGGACGCCGCACTACTCGCCATGCGCACAATTGAGGACTGGGAAACCCGGCGCCGGCATGCGGGCGACAGTGCGCAGTAAGTTTCCCAGCGGACTCCTATTCCTGATGCGCCATCCGAACGGCATGCCAGCGATTGCGGCACGTGATCAATGCATCTGATCGCCTGGCCACGCGAGATGCACCGACCTGCGCTTCAGATAGACGCCTTCGTGGATCTGGCACGGTAAGTTTCACCGAAGTTTTCCGCTCGAACATCCTGCCCTCGCGTCGATAAACCCGGGGCCGGCAGGCCATATTCGCCCAACGAACGCAAGCGATTGGCACAATCTCATGGGGCCTGTAGCATCCAGCGGATTGTCATTCCGGCGAGGGATATAGTAGTTTAGGCCAGCCTAAATGCGCCTGATTCCAAGGAAGGACTCTCAAATATGTCGAAAGGGCTCCCGCGCGTCTTCTTGATCGCGTTTTTGCTGTTGCTGGGTGGAATAATCCTGCAACGCCTGTTTTTTTCGGGTGAGGCAATCCAGGAAACTGCCGCAGTGGTCGCCGTTGAGGTCGCCCCGGTTCGTGTCCTGGACATGAAGGACTACCGCTATTTCAACGGCACCCTGCGACCCAACGCCCAGTTCATGATCACTTCCAAGGTCGGCGGCTTGCTTGAGAAGCTCACGGTCGGCGTCGGCGATCGTGTCGAGAAGGGACAACTCATTGCCCAGGTCGAGGATGATGAGATTGCTCAGGAAGTGGCCCGCATCCGCGCTCAGCTTGCTGTCGCCCAGGCCCAACTGTCCGAAGCCACAGCTTCCGCTCAGGTGGCCGAGCGCGATTTCCAGCGCAGCAAGCAACTCCTGGACCGTAAGATCGCTTCCGAAGCGGAATACGACATGGCGCTGTCCCGAGTCACCGCAAGTCGCGCCCGTCTGAGTGTCGCCAAATCCCAACTCGACCAGGCCCAGGCCGGACTCAAGGCTGCACAGTTGCGGCTTTCTTACACCAAGATTTACGCGGATTGGCCAGATGAAGACAAATCCCGCTTGGTCGGCCAGCGCTTCGTTGATGAAGGAGCTTTGTTGCGACCCAGCGAGCCCATCGTTCAAGTCATTGCCCTGCAACCGATTACAGCGCAGCTCAGCATCACCGAACGTGATTATGGCCGGCTCGAGGTCGGTCAGGCCGTAACCCTGACCACAGCAGCGCATCCCGAACGGGAATTCTCCGGCACCATCCAGCGCATTTCGCCGCAGTTCAATGAGCTATCCCGGCAAGCGCTGATGGAAGTGCAAATTCCCAACGAGAACGGCGATCTCAAGCCCGGCATGTTCGGTCGGGCTCGAATCCTTTTCGACCAAGCGCCAAACGCCACCGCCGTTTCCAATGATGCGCTCGTCGAGCGTCAGGGCAAGACAGGGGTTTTTCGTGTTGAGCAAACCGAGGATGGCGCAATCGCTCGCTTCGTTCCCGTGACAACCGGCCTCCAGGACGGTGATCTGACCCAGATCGTCTCCCCCCCCTTGCAAGGGCAAGTCGTCACGCTCGGCCTGCATTTGCTGGATGATGGGAAAAGCGTGAAAGTTTCCCGCGTGCGCAAACCCTGATCCAGAGCGGATTATCGTCACACGTTTCTAAGAACGGCCGGGAAATCGAACATGAACATGCCGCGCTTTACCGTTACCCATCCGGTGTTCACCAGCATGGTCATGCTGATCATGGTGATCCTGGGCGGTTTTACCCTGATGCGCACCAGCATCGACCTGATGCCTGAGCTGAGCCTGCCGACGCTCACCGTTATCACGACCTACGAAAACGCAAGCCCGGAAGAAATCGAAGAGCTCATCACCAAGCCAATCGAGGAGATTCTTTCTGCGATTCCTGGCGTCGAAACGCTTTCCTCCACCTCTCGGGAAGGCCAAAGCGTCATTCGGGTCAGCTTCATCTGGGGCACCGACCTTGACGGTGCGGCCAACGACATTCGAGATGGTTTCGGCCGCATCCGCGAGTTCATGCCCGCCGATGCCGACGAACCGATCATGCTGAAGTTCGATACCAACGCATTCCCGGTCATGATCCTTGGCATCGGTAGCAATCTTGATGCGCTCACTTTGCGAAAGCTCATCGATGAGCAAATCAAGTACCGTCTCGAGCGCCTCAAGGGTGTTGCTGCCATCAACATCTGGGGCGGCCTGGAGCGTGAAATCCAAGTGCAGATCCATCCGGACAAGATCCGCGCCCTGCGTCTCAGTCTTGATGAAGTGGTCCAGGCTCTACGCACCGCCAACGTCACGCTCCCGGCAGGCAGCATCGATCAAGGCAACGCCAACATCCGTATCCGCGTCCCAGGTCGATTTGACAATCTCGATGAAATTCGCGGCACCCTGATCGCCAATCGGGGCGGACCAATCTACCTCCATCAAATTGCCGATGTCGTGGATACCACCGCACAAATCGAGCGCAAGGCGCTGGTCAACGGTGTTCCTGGCGTACAATTGATGGTGCGCAAGCAATCCGGCTACAACACCGTGGAAGTCACCGAGCGTGTGGAAGCGGAGATGGAAAAAATCCGCCGCGACTTTCCTCAGCTTTCCTTTGTCACAGTCGTCAACACCGGGCAGTACATTCAGCGTGCCATCGATAACCTGACTTCGTCACTGTTCGGCGGGGCATTTCTGGCCTTTGCCATCCTGCTTTTCTTTCTGCGCAACGCCCGCGCCGCGTTGCTCGTCGCCACGGCCATGCCGATCTCGGTTCTGGTCGCATTCGTACTGATCTATTTCTCGGGTTTTACCATCAACATGATGACCCTAGGCGGCCTCGCGCTGGGTGTCGGGATGATGGTGGACAATGCCATCGTGGTGCTTGAGAACATTGCCCGGAAACGCGAGGAAGAAGGGCTCGATCCGCTGAACGCGGCGATCGAAGGTGCGCAACAGATTGCGCTGGCCATTGCAGGCGGCACGTTCACGACCATGGTGGTATTCCTGCCGCTGATCTTCGCCGAGGGCATCGCAGGGGAAATGTTCGGTCAGCTGGGCTGGGTCGTAAGTTTCTCGCTCATCGCCTCACTGTTGGTTGCACTCACATTTACGCCCATGCTGGCCTCACGCCTGCTCAGCCGCCAGATCAATCTGGGCAATCAGGTCCATGGTATCGCAGACCGCATTGGGCGGCTTATCACCCAAGCGGAAACACGCTACAAACGTATCCTGGATCCCTGTGTGCGCCATCCTTGGAGAACGCTCACCGCTACGGCGTTGCTG
>JBAUIG010000367.1:0-2779 GCA_049682735.1 Candidatus Macondimonas sp.
TACTGCCGGGCTTGCCGCCGGCCAGGACCTGCGACAGCGCGACGAAGCCGGCCTCGGCCGCGCCGCTGGCCGTCATGGCATAGGCCTGCCCGATATCATTCCCCCGCACGATTTTGTCCTGGACGGCCGGCCACAAGCCCAGTTTCTCCAGCGTCTGTTGCGCCGCGGCGCCGTAGGGCGCGACGGCCGGATTGGCGATCACCAGGTGCCGGAAACTCCCGCTACGCAGATAGGCCGCGCCATCGGCATCGAATCGGTTGGGATCCGGACTCCACAGCGCAAGCTGGCCAATGGCATAGGTGAAGCGCGATGCCGGCACCCCGAGGCCGCTTTGGGCCAACAGCGCGGGGCGTTCCGCATCGGCCGAGAGCAAGACATCGAAGGGTGCGCCCTGCTGGATCTGCGCGACGAACTTGCCCGAGGAGCCCAGTACCACAGTGAGCTGATGGCCGCTCGCCTGTTCGAAGGCGGGCTCGATACGGGTCATGGCAGCGGCAAAATTGGCGGCCACGGCGGCCACGACTTCCTGCGCCTGCGCTGCGGATGCGGAGGTCGCGAACGACGCGGCTACCAACGCGTAGCGCAGGAAAAGGAATGGACGTGACATGGGCTGGACTCCTTTAAGACACCAAGAATGCGTTCACACGGATGGGCAATATGCGGATGGCTAGAAATCCATATGGAGCCGCATGCCCCAGATGACGGCTCATCATCAATGCGGTATAGCGGGTCGCCGCGTCGAAAGGCAGGGTTTTCCCGCCATGGTATGTCCTTCGGTTTATCGCGGGAACATGATTGAGGGAAGACTCACGCACGGCGCGGGAGTCCGGGTTGTGGTTTGGGTCAGCAAACCCCGGCTTAGGCGTTGATCCCCAGAATAATGCTGCCGGCCTTGAATACCGCAGGCCAGCTCGCCGTCCTGTTAAACCAGATGTTCCAGGCTGCGCGCGGCGCGAGCTTCCTGTCGGCAAGGCTTTCCATGGTGATTATGGCGGTGAGGTGGGCATGGATGTTCATGGCAATCTTCGGTCTCCGGCCGTCTGGACCGATCGATGCGACCCTTGATCTGCCAGGGGTTGGGCGTCCATGTGTCCTCCGATACGGATCGCATCAATTGCATGACGGATGTCATGCAAAAAATCGCCGTAATTGAGAAAAAGCAGGATAGGGTCAAGGATGCCGTGCCGGCGTCTATCTCGTCGAAGAATTCTTAACTTTCTGTTTTATTAACATTTGAATTTTCTTGCGCATCAACCGGTATGTTTCATGACGCACTGTGAAACCTACTTATAGAGACGTGAATCCTACCAATGGGCATGTGTGCTTCCACCCTTAACCCTTTGGCGGTGGAGCAGGATCAGCGAGATGACTTGATTGGGGCGGAAAGTCATCGGCGGGCGACGCCGAGGGGCCGTACTGAAATACCAGCGTTGGCGAGGGCTTGGCGGATGCACTGGATGAGCGCCAGGGCAGCAGGACTGTCTCCGTGCACGCACAGGGTGTCGGCCGTCATGGCCACGCTTTGTCCATCACGGGCGCGCAAATGCCCCTGCTGCAGGAGGCTGAGCACCTGATCTGCGGCCTCATCCGGATCATGGATCAAGGCATCGGGATGACCCCGCGGGGTGAGGCTGCCGTCGGCCTCGTAGCGGCGATCGGCAAAGGCTTCCCGGCCAACCTTCAGTCCGTGTGCGAGTCCGGCCTCGGTCAGCGCGCTGCCCGCGAGGCCCACCAGGACCAGACTTGGATCGAAATCGCGGATTGCCTGGGCGATGGCCGCCGCCCGTTCGGGATCCCGCACGGCCTGGTTGTAGAGGGCGCCGTGGGGTTTGACATGGACCAGGGGGGCGCCCGCCGTAGCGGCGATGGCTGCCAGAGCGCTGACCTGCTCGGTCACCAGCCGGTAAACCGCCTCGGGCGGCAGGTCGAGGTGGCGGCGGCCAAAATATTCCCGATCGGCATAGCCTGGATGAGCACCGATGGCCACGCCGTGCGCTGCGGCCTCGGCGACGGTGCGCGCCATGATCTGCGTATCCCCGGCATGGGCGCCGCAGGCGATGTTGGCCGAGGACACCAGGGCCAGCAGCGCCGCATCCGCCGGCCCGCCTTCCCCCAGGTCGGCGTTCAGATCGATACGCCGTTCGCGCACCCCGATGTCCACAACCCCGTTCATGAATCGGCCTGCCGTGTCACGGCGCGGGGTCGAGGATCGGCACGGCGGCGGGCAACTGCATGGTGACGCAATGCAGGCTGCCGAACTGATGGACCAGCGCCGTGCAGTCGATGGGCACGATGGCGCGATCCGGAAAGACCGATTGCAGCCGGAGCTGGACCTCGGCATCGGCGGGGTCGCGATAGGCCGGCATCAGCACTGCGCCGTTGAGAATGAGGAAATTGGCATAGGTGGCGGGCAGGCGCCGGCCGATATCGTCCCGGATGGGGCGGGGCAGTGGCAGGGGAACCAGCCGATAGGGGCGGCCGTCGGCGCGGCGCAGCGCGGCCAGTTCCGCCGCCATGGCCCGCAGGGGCGCGAAATGGACATCTTCGGGATCCTCGCAGGCTTGATAGACGAGGGTGGCTGGATCGGCAAAACGTGCCAGAGTGTCGATGTGTCCGTCCGTGTCGTCGCCTTCCAGATGGCCATGCGTCAGCCACAACACCCGCTCGATGCCCAGATGCAGGCGAAGCTGGGCCTCGACGGCCGCCTGCGTCACGCCCGAATTGCGCCGTGGATCGAGCAGGCAAGACGTCGTGGTGAGCAGGTTGCCCTGCCCGTCGC
>JBAUIG010000368.1:0-5329 GCA_049682735.1 Candidatus Macondimonas sp.
GACATGAATCGAGCCGGGAAAGACCAAGGGAAACCTCTTATGCGCATGAATCGGGTCGACGTCAAGGAGGATGGCGGGTGAACGGCGCCCAGGGTCGAGGGACCCGGGTTTTCCTGCCTGCTGGTGAACTGTCATGGCCGGTGCAGCGGCGCCAGTTCTGGGTGCGCTATTTTTTCATTGCCCTGCTGGTGTTGTATTTCCTGAGCCTGGAGGCGGCCGCCCCCGTCCTGTGGGGACTGGATGGGGTGCTCTCTATCGCGGCTGTCTATGCCAGTGTGATGCTGGTGCTGATGATCTGGGCGCGCTGGCGTCCGGTTTCACCAAGGCGAGTGGCAGCGAGCCTCTGGCTGGATTACCTGATCCTCGGCTTGATCGTGGCGCATGATCCCAATCCTGCCTTGCCCACGGCGCCGATCCTGCTGACGGTCTTGTTCGGCCACGGGCTGCGCTTCGGGCCGCTGGCGCTGGAATCAGTACTGGCGGGTAGTTTCCTGGTATTGCCGGGCATCATGACCCTGCGTGCCCTGCTGAGCGGCATCATGCCGGAGACTGCCACTTTCCTGACGCTGTTCCTCTATGCTGTGCTGGCCATGTATGGCGCGATGCTGATCTGGCGCAGCGAGCGCCTGCGGCGGCGCCTGGATCGCCACAGCCCCCGGGATGAAATCAGTGGCGTGCTCACCCGACGCGCACTGGCAGAGCAGGCCGAGGTGCTGTTCAACCTGCACGCCCGCAGCGGACGTCCATTGAGCTTGATCCTGTTCCAGGTTCCGATGTTCCAAACCGGACCGGATTTGGAGGGCGCAGCGGGTCAATCGCGGCAGTTGCTGCGCACCTGCGGAGAGGTGCTGCGTTATGGATTGCGCAGTTACGATCTGGCGGGACGGCAGGATAGCGACCGCTTCGTCGTGCTGTTGCCGGATACTGATGCAGCTCACGGCGCGGCGGTGGGCGAGCGCCTGCAACTGTCCCTGCAGCGGCGTCTGGGTCAGGTGGTCGGCGCGGCGGTCAGCGTGCGCACGGTGCGGGTGCAGGCACCGGGCGATGGCAGCGATTACGGCAGCTTGCTGGCCTGCGCCCTGGAGCGCATGGATGGCGAAGGCGTCGGCGTTGCGGCCCTGCCGGGATCCTGGCCGATCCGCCCGACGACATGACGGCCGTTTCCGTAGCAGATCGGGCGCGACTGGATGCTTTCCTGGCTCGCCTGTGGAGCGAGCGAGGCATTTCTCCCCATACCCGGGAGGCTTACCGGCGTGATCTGACGGTGCTGTCGACCTGGCTTGCCGCGCGGGGACTGGATTTGGCCTCGGCGGGGCCGGCCGAATTGCAGGACTTCCTGGCTGAACGCCTGAGGCTTGGCATCAGTGCCCGCACCGTGGCACGGCAGATTTCGGCCTGGCGGCAGTTCTATGCCGATTGGTGCCGGGAAAGCGGGGGCGTCAATCCCACCGAGGATCTTCACCCGCCGCGGCTGCCACGCACGCTACCCCGGGTCTTGAGCGAGCTGGATGTGGACGCCCTGCTGCAGGCACCAGCCCTGGACACGCCGCTCGGCTTGCGCGACCGGGCCATGCTGGAACTGTTCTATGCCACCGGAATGCGGGTGTCCGAACTGGTGGGGCTGGAACTGGGGCAGATGGATCTGCGGGTGGGTTGGGTGCGCGTGTACGGCAAGGGACGCAAGGAGCGATTGGTCCCCATCGGGGAGGAAGCCCTGCATTGGGTGGCGCGCTATCTGCGCGAGGCCCGTCCCGAGCTGCTCGCCGGTCGGCGTTGCGATGCACTGTTTCCGGGCCGGGATGGCGCTCCGCTCACCCGCCAGGCCTGCTGGTACCGACTGCGGGCGCTCGGGCGGGTCGCGGGCATTCGCGGGGCATTTTCACCTCATGCGCTGCGTCATGCCTTCGCCACGCATCTGCTCAATCATGGCGCCGATCTGCGCATGGTGCAGATGCTGCTGGGGCATAGCGACCTGTCGACCACCGAGATCTATACCCATGTCGCGCAGGCGCGCCTCAAGACCCTGCATGCGGCCCATCATCCACGCGGTTGATCGCGTCAGCGTTCCAGCAGCTCGCGCTTGCCCGGCTTGCCGTCCCATTCCTCCGCATCCGCGGGCGCGTCCTTCTTTTCGGTGATCACAGGCCAGTCTTTGGCCAGATCGGCATTGATGACCAGGAAGGGCGCCTGTTCGGCGCTGAGGTCGTCTTCCGAAAAAATCGCCTGGGCGGGGCATTCCGGCTCGCACAGGGTGCAGTCGATGCACTCCTCAGGATCGATCACCAGCATGTTGGGGCCTTCGTGGAAGCAGTCCACCGGGCACACCTCCACGCAATCGGTGTATTTGCACTTGATGCAGTTTTCAGTGACGACGTAGGTCATGTGCTCTCTCTCAAAGTGTCATGCGGCCGCGCGCAAGGTCGTCGGAGGCGAAATTCTAGCGGTTTGACCCGAAGCTGGCGAGCATGGAAATCAGTCTGGAATCAGCGGGACCCGCGCCGCACATCCAGATCCAATGTGGGATAGACCCCGAGGCGGCGGTCCCTGAAATAGTCTTCAAGGGTGAGCCGCACGGTGTGGAACGCCAGATCGTGCCAGGGAATCTCGGCTTCGGTAAACAGCGCGGTCTCCAGGGACTCGACGCCGGGCGAAAAATCCAGATCCAGCAGCCGGGCGCGGAAGAACACATAGATCTGGTTGATGTGGGGCAGGTCGAAGAGCCGATAAAACGATTCGATTTCCACCCGTGCATTGGCCTCTTCCAGGGTTTCCCGCATGGCACCCTGGCGGGTGGTTTCACCGTTTTCCAGGAAGCCGGCGGGCAGGGTCCAGTGGCCGCGACGGGGATGGATGGCGCGCCGGCACAGCAACACCTGATCCTCCCACGTGGGGATGCAGCCGACGATCATGCGCGGATTGTCGTAGTGGACCAGATTGCAGGTCTCGCAGACAAAGCGGGCCAGATGATCCCCATCGGGAATCTTGCGGACGACGGGTTGGGCGCAGTGAGGACAGAATTTCATGGTGGACGGCTTGCTGGGGCGGGCGAAATTGCGCGACGCATCGGATTAATGGTCCCACCGCAGTCCAGCGCTGTCCATCCCGGAGGTCGTGCCTCTGATAAAATCGGGCCATCATGTCGATTGCCCGCCTGCCCGATGCCCTGATCAACCAGATTGCCGCCGGCGAGGTGGTGGCGCGACCGGCCTCGGTGGTCAAGGAGCTGGTGGAGAACAGTCTGGATGCGGGGGCGCGCAGGATCCAGATCGAGGTGGAGCGGGGCGGGATTGGCCTGATCCGGGTGACGGACGATGGGGCGGGCATTGCCCCCCAGGAGCTCCTGCTGGCCCTGGAACGCCATGCCACCAGCAAGATCCGCAGTCTCGCGGATCTGGAACGGATCGCGACGCTGGGATTTCGCGGCGAGGCACTGCCCAGCATCGCGGCGGTGTCCCGTTTCAGCCTGACCTCGCGCACGGCCGACAGCCCCCATGCCTGGCGCGTGGAGGTGCAGGACGGCCGCCTGTCCGAACCCCTGCCCGCGCCCCATCCGTTTGGTACCCAGGTCAGTGTGCGGGAGCTGTTCCACAATACCCCGGCGCGGCGCAAGTTCCTGCGCAGCGAACGCACCGAATTCGACCATCTGGCGCGGGTGGTGCTTCAGCTCGCCCTCGCCGAGCCCCAGGTCGGGCTGACGCTGACTCACAATGGCCGCACCCTCTGGCAACTGCCGCCGGCCGATGAGCTACGGGTCGTGGAGTCTCGCCTGGCCATTTTGTTAGGCGCGGATTTTCTGCGTCACGCGCTGCATCTTCAGCACGCGGGTGCGGCCTCGGCGCTGGCGGGCTGGATTGCCGTGCCGGCCTTCTCCCGTGCCCAGCCCGATGTCCAACACCTGTACATCAACGGGCGCTGGGTGCGTGACAAGGGGCTCGCCCATGCCGTGCGCCAGGCCTATCGCGATGTGCTGCACCACCAGCGCCACCCCGCCTATGTTCTGCGCCTGAACCTGGATCCGGAGTCGGTGGATGTGAACGTGCATCCGGCCAAGCACGAGATTCGGCTGCGCGATGCCCGGCAGGTGCATGACTTCGTGGCCCGCACCCTGGAAGAGGCGCTGGCCGCAGTGCGTCCGGGTCCTGATGCAGGGCACGGGATCAGCCGCATGCCGGGATTGGTGCCGGGCGCCGATCCGATTCCGGAACAGGACCATCTGGCGCTGCGCGTTGCAGAGCCGGCGCCAGCCTATGCCTTTGCTGGGCTGGAAAGCAGCACAACCGCGATGCGCAACGCGGCATTTCCCGCTACATCAGCACGGATCGCAGCAGACCCCGTCGCGTCCGCAGGGGTCGAGGCGCAAGCCTTGGGGTTCGCGCTGGGGCAGTTGCACGGCATTTATCTTCTGGCCCAGAACGCCGCCGGCCTCGTGGTGGTGGATATTCATGCCGCCCATGAGCGCATTCTGTACGAGCGCCTGAAAACCCTGAGCGCGACGGGATCTGTTCCCTGCCAGGCCTTGCTGGTGCCGGTGGACATTCCCCTGAGCCCGGTGCAGGCGGACTGGGTGGAGCGCTGGGCGCCCCGCTGGCTGGATTGGGGCCTGGAAGTGGATCGCACCGGACCGGCTACAGCAAACTTGCGGGCCTTGCCGGCGGATGTGCCGGCGCGCGACCCCGTCGGCCTGTTTCGCGACCTGCTGGCCGATCTCATGGCGGAGGGGGCGAGCGCCCGACTGGAGGATCAGCACCAGGCCCTGATGGCTTCACTGGCCTGTCATGGCGCGGTACGGGCCGGACGCGCCCTGACCCTGCCGGAGCTCAATGCCCTGCTGCGCGACATGGAGCGCACCGAACGCTCGGGCCAGTGCAACCATGGCCGTCCCACCTGGGTGCAATTGGATCGGGCGGCGCTGGATCGATTGTTTCTGCGCGGGCGCTGAGGATGGACCACGCCCGCGAGATCCCGGTGCTGGCCTTGCTGGGGCCGACCGCTGTGGGCAAGACCGACCTTGCCCTGGCGCTGGCCGAGCGCTGGCCGGTGGATGTGGTCAACATGGATTCGGCCCAGGTCTATCGGGGCATGGACATCGGCACCGCCAAGCCCGACGCGGCCGCGCGCGCGCGGGTACCGCATCATCTGTTCGATCAGGTGGATCCCGCTGAACCCTATTCGGCCGGTCGCTTCGTGACGGATGCCCGGGCGGCGATCCAGACGATCCAGCGGGCCGGGCGCGTTCCCTTGCTGGTGGGCGGGACCGTGCTGTATTACCGGGCGCTGCGCGATGGACTGGCGCCCCTGCCGGCCGCGGACCCGAACGTGCGCGCCGAGC
>JBAUIG010000369.1:0-2252 GCA_049682735.1 Candidatus Macondimonas sp.
GGGGTCCCGGCTTCCACCACCAGCAGGCTGACGCCGGCGGCGCCCTTGCTGGGATCGGTCTTGCAGATCACGATCACCAGATCCGACATGTAGCCGTTGGTGATGAAGGTCTTCTGTCCATTCAGGATGTAATGATCGCCCTCGCGCCGGGCATGGGTCTTGATGGCCTGCAGGTCGGAGCCGGTGCCCGGCTCGGTCATGGCGATGGCGCCGATCAGCTCGCCCTTGGCCATGCGCGGCAGCCAGCGCTGTTTCTGTTCGTCGTTGCCGTATTTGAAGATGTAGGGCGCGACAATTTCGTTGTGAAGCATGAAACCCGGGCCCGAGGCCCCGACGCGCGTCTGTTCCTCGGCCTGCACCACCGTGAACAGGAAATCGGCCTCGGCGCCGCCGTACTGTTCGGGCAGTGACATGCACAACAAACCCGCCGCGCCGGCCTGCAGCCAGACCTCGCGGGAGACCTGGCCGTCCTCTTCCCATTGATCGTGATAGGGCAGCACTTCCTTTTCATAGAAGCGGCGACAGGTCTGGCGGAACATCTCGTGTTCTTCGCGGAAAATCGCGCGGGGCTTGGCCATGAACTCCTCCATGAGTGGGATTGATCCGGCCTGGACAAGCGCGTCCAGGCAGGGGCCATTATCGCGGGTTGGGTGATTGCTGCCCAGCCCCAGGCCGGGGCGGGTTCGGTTAAGATCAAACGCCGATTCCCGCGGCCTGCCCGCGTGCTCTTTGACAGAAGGATCCGCCATGGATCAACGCATTTCCCTGCCTTTCGCCCGGGCGCTACGGGATAGCCTTGCCCAGGGCTATGGCCGACGCGACCTGATTGCCGATCTCACCGCCGGTGTGACGGTGGGCATCGTCGCCCTGCCGCTTGCCATGGCGCTGGCCATCGCCAGCGGCGTGCCGCCTCAACACGGCCTCTATACCGCCATCGTCGCCGGCGCGATCATTGCCCTTGCGGGCGGCTCACGGGTCAACGTCTCCGGTCCCACTGCGGCCTTCGTGGTGGTGCTCTTGCCCATCGTCCAGCGCTTCGGGCTTGGCGGACTGCTCACGGCCAGCGCCATGGCGGGGGTGATCCTCTTGTTCATGGGATTGGCGCGACTGGGCCGCTTCATCGAGCTGGTGCCCTATCCCGTCACAGTGGGCTTCACCAGCGGCATCGCCATGGTGATCGCCACGCTGCAACTCAAGGATTTTCTGGGCCTGCCGGTGGGCGCCCTGGAAGGGCATTACTGGGAAAAGCTGGGGGTCCTGCTGACGGCGGTGCCCCAGGCGCATGCCGCCGATTTTGCGGTTGGAGCGCTGACTCTCGGCGTCATGGTGCTTTGGCCGCGCCTGGGCCTGCGTTTCCCCGGGCATCTGGTTGCGCTGCTGGCAGGCACCTTGCTTTCCCTGGTGTTGGTCCGGCTGGGGCCGGACTGGGCCGTGGACACGGTCGGCTCCCGCTTCACCTGGGCCGTGGGCGGGCAGGAAGGGCACGGCATTCCGCCCTTCCTGCCGCAGTGGCAATGGCCCTGGCTGCAAGCCGGAGCGGACGGCCAGCCGCTGGGACTGTCATTCGGCCTGCTCCGGGATCTGTTGGGCCCGGCGTTCGCCATCGCCATGCTGGGCGCACTGGAATCGCTGCTGTGCGCCGTAGTGGCTGACGGTATGGCGGGTACACGCCACGACCCCAACGCCGAGCTGGTGGGGCAGGGGTTGGGCAACCTGATTGCGCCCTTTTTCGGCGGTATCGCAGCGACTGCCGCCATCGCCCGCACCGCCACCAACATCCGCGCCGGCGCCCGCTCGCCGCTGGCGAGTGTCATCCACGCCGCCGTGGTGCTGGGTGCGGTAGTGGCCTTGTCCAGCCTGCTGGCCTATCTGCCGATGGCCGCACTGGCGGGTTTGCTCCTGATGACGGCCTGGAACATGAGCGAGTCGCGGCATTTCGTGCGCGTGGTGCGCCATGCGCCGGGCAGCGATGTATTGGTGCTGCTCACCTGCTTCAGCCTGACGGTGCTGTTCGACATGGTGGTGGCCGTCACCGTGGGCATGGGCCTGGCAGCGGTGCTGTTCATCAAGCGTGTCATTGATCTTACGGAGGGTCGGCTGTTGAGCGGCAATGGTGTCTCCGGCCCGGCTGGCGCCGAATTGCCGGGGGTGCTGATCTACGACATCAATGGCCCGCTGTTTTTCGGAGCGGCGCAAAAGGCGCTGCGCACCCTGAACGTCATCGATCCAGGCATCCGTGTGCTGGTGCTGGA
>JBAUIG010000370.1:0-2100 GCA_049682735.1 Candidatus Macondimonas sp.
GCTCTATGTCTACTCGTCCGGCTCCGAGGAGGCCCAGCGCTTGCTGTTCGGCCACAGCGACCACGGCGATCTGACGGGCGTGTTCAACGGTTTTTTTGATACCCGGGTGGGCGCCAAGCGCGAAGCGGACAGCTACCGGCACATTGCCCTGGCCATCGATTTGCCGCCCGAGCGGATTCTGTTCCTGTCGGATATCGAGTCCGAACTCGACGCGGCGCGAACGGCGGGCCTGAAAACCTGTCTCTTGGCCCGCGCGGCCGGGTTGACGAGCAGTCACCCCGTCGCCGCCGATTTTCACCATATTCCCCAATTGCAGGAGGTCGTCCAATGAGCCGGTTGACCGTTTATGCCGAACACGATGCCACACACCCGTTGCTCGATACCGAGGACGGCGACATCATCCGCCACACCCTGGCCGAGGCCGGGGTGCTGTTTCGGCGCTGGGCGGCCACCCTGGCGCTGGACGAACGGGCCGACGCGGATACCATCCTGGCCGCCTACCGACCGGAAATCGATCGACTCGTCCAGGAGGCGGGTTATCAAAGCGTGGATGTGGTCAACATGTATCCCGACCACCCCGATCGCGTGGCGCTGCGGCAGAAATTCCTGAGCGAACATGCCCATGGCGAGGACGAGGTGCGTTTTTTCGTCGAAGGTGCCGGCTTGTTCTGCCTGCACCTGAATCAGCGCGTCTATGCCGTACTGTGTGTCAAGAATGACCTCATCAGCGTTCCCGCCGGCACGCTGCACTGGTTCGACATGGGATCGCGCCCGCGCTTCACGGCCATCCGGCTGTTCAACAACCCCGATGGTTGGATCGCGCGCTTCACCGGCGATCCCATCGCGGAGCGCTTCCCGCGGCTGGATTGAGCGGGATCGTTGACGGGTTTTCGGCCCGCCTTATGTGACTGGGCACCAATGCGACTCGATTGTGCGCGCCTTTGGGGTGGCAATGGCGCTCGGCTGGGGAGCGCTGATTCGCCTCCCTGCGGCCACTGATGCAGGTGTTGCCAATGCTAAACTGCCGCCATGAACATAGAGGCTCACCCTCCCACGGTTCTGGTGTTCGCGGGACATGACCCCAGCGGCGGCGCCGGCCAGCAGGCCGATATCGAGGCCATCGCGGCGCAGGGCGCTCATGCAGCGGTGGCGATCACCTGCCTCACCGTGCAGGACACGGTCAATGTGAGCCGGGTCGAGGCGGTAGCGCCGGCGCTGGTGATCGCCCAGGCCGAGGCGGTGCTGGCCGATCAGCGCGTCGCGGCAATCAAATTGGGTTTGCTGGGCAACGGCGCCATTGTCACCGCAGTCGCAGCGCTTCTGGCGCGTCATCCCGCGATCCCGGTGGTGACCGATCCAGTGCTGGTGGCCACGGGTGGTGGGCAGCTCGCCGAGGCTGATCTGATTCCCGCGCTTAAGGCGGCATTGTTGCCGCGCACCACCGTGCTTACTCCCAATGTCGTCGAGGCCCGCGCGCTGGCCGGGCTGGCTGACCTTGCGGCCTGCGCCGAGACATTGCGAGCCTTGGGCGCCCGGTACGTGTTCGTCACCGGCGGAGACGAACCGACCGTGGCGGTGGAAAACTGCCTGCACGGGCCTGAAGGAGCGCGCATTTTTCGCTGGCCACGCCTGGCTGGTCCGTTCCATGGCTCGGGTTGCACCCTGGCTGCCGCTCTGGCCGCCCGTTTGGCGCTGGGTGAATCGGTCGAGGTCGCCGTCGAGCAGGCTCAAGCCTATGTTGCCTCGACCCTTGCGGCAGCTTTCCGGCCCGGCCGCGGTTCGGAAATTCCCAGGCGCTTGCGGTCTGCATCCTCTTTGTCCTGAAAACCGATGAGTCCAAGCGACGCACCGTGGGTACATACCGCAAGATTGCCCGCAAGCAGTCCGTGCTTGCGGGCTGTTCCTTGGGACTTGCGGGAGCTTTGGGCCGTGTCGCGCAGCAGGACGCGCCTTGCCGAACGCATTGATGAATGCGCGCTACTTGAATTCCAGCGTTACCAGGGGAACGTACTCCCACAGCATAGTTCCGACAGGGTTGATGGGGGGCGGCGCGACGCTCAGCCCGGCAGCAATGGCCTCGTAGGCTGTGGTGTTGATGCC
>JBAUIG010000371.1:0-2877 GCA_049682735.1 Candidatus Macondimonas sp.
CCGCCGCCGATGACGATGACATCGAAGGATTCAGGATAATGCATGGGACGAACCGATGGGTCAGATGAGCGCGCGCAAGGGGTTCAATCTTAAGGGAATCGGCGCTGCAGTGCCAGAATGACATGTGTTATTCCAAAGTGATGCTAAAAAAAATCAACACCACTGCATATGGCAACGACCAAAGCAATAAGTCTTTAGGAATACGCACTGAAAGCTATTCTTTCAAACGTCACCATCTGTATCAAAGGTGTTTCATTGTTGATATCCGCTTACCGTGGACATGTACTTCGAGACGAAAATCACCTTCGTAATCGGCATTTTCAGGCTGGATTCTGGGCAATAAGGGTATATATGCTGCCATTCGCCCAGAGCTAAGGATACAAAATTGCATTCGCTACCGGGTCGCTGAGGTCGTCATTGCAAAGCATTGGGAACCTCAAGGCTACGTTTCGATCTTAAAGTGGGCTTAAGCCCACCATTAGGAGAAAACGCATGCTGGCCATGAACTATCGCGGACCCTATCGCGTACGGGCCGTTCAGAAGGCAGAACCCGAGATCGAGCATCCCAATGACGCGATTGTGCGTGTAACTCGGACCTGTATCTGCGGCTCCGATTTGCACCTCTATCATGGACTTGTGCCGGACACACGGGTGGGCCATACCTTCGGGCATGAATTCACCGGAATCGTCGAGGAAGTCGGTTCCTCGGTACAGCATTTAAAGAAGGGGGACCATGTGCTGGTACCCTTCAACATCTTCTGCGGCACCTGTTTTTTCTGCAAGAACGAACTCTATTCGAACTGCCATAACGTCAATCCGTCTGCGACGGCCGTCGGCGGTATCTATGGTTATTCGCACACGGCGGGTGGTTACGATGGAGGACAGGCAGAGTACGTGCGCGTGCCCATGGCCGACGCTGGGCCCCACTTGATTCCTGAAGGCATTAGCGTTGATGACGCTGTGATGCTCACCGACGCCTGCCCTACGGGCTATCAAGCGGCTGAGATGGGAGACATTCAGGAAGGCGAGACGGTGGTCGTTTTCGGCGCTGGCCCAGTTGGACTGTTCGCGGCGAAATCGGCCTGGTTGATGGGTGCTGGGCGCGTGATCGTCGTTGACCATGTTGAGTACCGATTGGAATTTGCGCGCCAGTTTGCTCAGTGCGAAGTGGTCAATTTCAAGGATGTGCGCGATATGGCTATCCATATCAAGCGGATGACAGACTGGTTAGGGGCTGATGTGTGCATTGATGCCGTGGGTGCTGAAGCAGCGGGCAACATGCTGCAACAACTTACGGGTCGTTACCTGAAAATGCAGGGCGGGGCTTCCACGGCGCTACATTGGGCAATCAACTCCGCGCGCAAAGGCGGCAAGATTTCGGTTGTGGGCGTCTACGGCCCGACCGGCAATCTGGTGCCGATCGGTAATGTTCTCAACAAGGGCCTGACCCTGCGCGCCAATCAGGCCAGCGTCAAGCGCCACCTGCCGCGCCTGATCGAGCACATCCAGGCCGGACGGCTGAAACCGAGCGAGATCATCACGCATCGCATCCCGCTGGAGGAAGTTGCCGACGCCTACCACATGTTCTCCAGCAAGCTGGACAATTGCATCAAGCCGGTGCTCATCCCTCCCTCGGCTCACAACCTGGAATTGCATTGAGGAACGCATCATGAGCAATCATCCGGAAGACACCACGACCTATGTTGAGAAAACCACGCCCGAATCACACCGGCGCAAGCCGCCACCGGAGATCGAAGGTTGGGGCGCCGACCTCGATCCGGCGGTGCGACCGGCCGTCCCCATGCATCGCTATCCGCAGCGCTTTGTGGACATGCAGACGGATGACATCCCACCGCAGCGCTTGCGCGGCGTGAAGATATTTCATTCCAATGAACGACCGGGGCTTACGCCCGTATACGGCACCGCGCAACCGCCAAGCGGCATTTCTGGGCTGCTTCGCCAAGCCGGCTTTCGCTACAGTGAGAACGATCTGCGCCACTGGCTGATGCTGATGTTCGCTGATCGCGTAAATGTGGTAGAGGGAATCATCGAAGATCTCGCTCGCGGACATGTTCCCAATCTTTTCCAGGAGATGGGCGGCCCGGCTGAATTGAAATACAACCGGCAGGGCTTCATGCGCAAAACCGCTATTGGAGGCGCTGCCCTTGGCATCATCCTCTACATGAACTCGCGCCGTTCGCGGCGCAACTGAAATCACAGGGAGGCAACCATGGAAGCGACCACTATTGGAATGAATCGAACTGGGACCGCCATGTCCCCTAATGATGTCAAGGCCATGAACGATGCGGCAGATGCGCTTTCGCCGGTGATGCCGATCGATACAACGGCGGCTGAGGCCGAGCGCCAGATGTATATCTCCGAATCGGAGACGGTAGGCTCCATTCCGCCACCGGCCTCGATGAAAGGAGTTCTCAAGGTAGGAATGGCGAAAATCAAAGGAGGTACACCTAGTGTCTTAATGGACAAACTTGGTGAACGCCTTGCATTCGAGCGTAGCGGAACGCGCCTGTATGAAGCGTTGATCATCAAGTACGAAAGCATTCAGGCATTGGGTACAGAGGTGCTACCGTCTGCAAATGATATCGGTGCAGTCTTGGGCACAGTCTCCGATGAAAGCCCTATGGACACATTAATGCGCATACGCGAAGAAGAGCTGGAGCACTTCAAAATGCTTTGCCGCGCCATGGAGAAGATGGGCGGTGACCCGACTGCGGTAACTCCATGCGCCAATCTTTCTGCCGTGCAAAACATGGGGATCATGCAAGTCATAACCGATCCGCGCACAACGCTTGCGCAGTGCCTGAATGCAATCCTTACTGCGGAACTGAGTGACAACGCAGGCTGGGAACTGCTTAT
>JBAUIG010000372.1:0-6733 GCA_049682735.1 Candidatus Macondimonas sp.
GTACTGAGCGCAGTCAAGCTGATCGCCGAGCCTTGGGATTGCGGGCCCGGCGGTTATCAAGTCGGCGCCTTCCCGCCCGGCTGGTGCGAGTGGAATGATAAATTCCGCGACACCGTGCGCGATTACTGGCGTGGCGAGGTTTCCGCTGCCGGCTTGGCACCGCGCCTATGTGCTTCGGGTGATCTCTTCGATTATCAGGGGCGCCGACCCTGGGCTTCGGTGAATTTCATCACCGCGCATGATGGCTTCACCTTGAATGATCTCGTCACCTACAACGAGAAGCACAACGAAGCCAACGGCGAGGACAACCAGGACGGCTCCTCGGATAACCGCTCATGGAACTGCGGCGTCGAAGGTCCAACCGACAATCTCGAGATCAATGCGCTGCGCATGCGTCAAATGCGCAATCTGTTCGGCACCTTGCTGCTCTCACAGGGGCTGCCGATGCTGCTCGCCGGCGATGAATTCGGCCGTACCCAACACGGCAACAACAACGCCTATTGCCAGGACAATGAGCTCAACTGGCTGGATTGGGATATTAAGGATAAAGGCAAGGAGCTGATCCGCCATGTCCAACAGCTCACCGAGCTGCGCCATCGCTATCCCATTCTGCGCCGCAACCGCTTCCTGACCGGCGAGTACAACGAGGAGCTGGGCATCAAGGATGTCACCTGGGTCAACGCCGATGGCAATGAGATGCAACCAGAGCATTGGAATGATGGCCACATGAAGTGCTTCGGCATGTTGATGGATGGCCGCGCACAAGCCACCGGTATCCGTCAGCGTGGTCAGGATACGACCTTGTTGCTGATCCTCAACTCTCATCACGATCTGGTTAACTTTCAATTGCCGGAAGTAGCGGGCGGTGTCGGCTGGCGCTGCCTGATCGATACCAATCAGGAGCAGGTCAACGAAGTCATACCAAGCTTCGCCTTTGGTGCGGCTTATGGTGTCACCGGACGCTCCTTGCTGTTATTTGAACTTACCAGCCGCGGCGATTATCAGACGGCACGTTCGGCTCATGGTCGGGCTGGAATCACCATGACATCAAGGAAGGAAAGCGATGCCCTCAAATGATGACGTGATGATCAAGACGGCTGTGTGGCCAGCTGAATTACAGATGGAGAAGCAGTTGGCGCAAGTCCTACCGGCTTTTCTCATGAGGCAGCGCTGGTATCCGGTGAAAGATGCCGGTCTGCCGGCGGTGGAACTGGCACTATGGACGCCGTTGACCCTGCCAGATGTGCCGGCGGCGCTCGCGGTATGGCAGGTGCAGCCTTCAGGTTTTGCACCGCTGCGGTTGTTCGTGCCGGTGGCGCTGCTGCCGGCGCAAGCCTTGCCTGGCGATGACAGCCGCATCATCACCAAGCTGGCGGATGGACGCTTGATTGCCGATGCCTTTGCCGATGATGCCTTCGTGCAGGCTTGGATCGCCCTGATGCTGGGCAGGCAGTCATTCGGCCTGCCGCCAGCCTTGCAGGCCGGCCAGACCCCGTTACTGGAACAGAGCCAGCTTCTAGCGAGCGGGACTTGGCAGATCCGGCGCAGCAAAGTGGAGCAGTCCAACACTTCCATCCGGGTTGGTGAAGACGGCATCGTCAAGGTGATTCGCAAGCTGGAGGAGGGCGTGCATCCAGAACTGGAGATGAGCCGCTTCCTGAGTGAGGTGAATTATCCGGCCACGCCACCCTTATTGGCTTGGCTCGAGATCAATGGCGCCACGGCATCGATCCTGCAAGCCTTCGTGCCCAATGCAGGCGATGGCTGGACCTGGTTGCTCAAGCATCTGCAGCCGGATGGACTCGAAAGGCTGGATGACTCCCTGCCCTGGATTCGCCAGCTGGGCGCGCGTACCGCCCAAATGCACGAAGCCTTAGCCTTGCACAGCACCGATCCCGATTTCATGCCTGAACCCATCGATGCGGCGGATTTGCAGCGATGGCTGGCCGATGTCGAGGCGATGAGCCAACGTGCCCTGACAGGCATCGGGCGTAGCCAGGATCAGCTCGATCCCGCTACACGAACTCTGGCCCAACGGCTGCAGCAGCAGGCGGACCAGCTCAGGGTTCAGGCGCAAGCGCTGCTGACAGCGGCGCAGGGCTTGGCCAAGACGCGTCATCATGGCGACTACCACCTGGGTCAGGTGCTGGTCAGCGGCACTGATGCGATGATTATAGATTTTGAAGGCGAGCCTTTGCGCCCGCTGGCGGAGCGGCGCGCCAAGCATTCACCCCTGCGCGACGTCGCCGGCATGCTGCGCTCATTTGCCTATGCCGCCGCGGCTGCCGAACGCGCCTTGCCAGCGGATTGGCCGGCCGAGCGCCGTGCCTGGGCCTGCGCGCGCCTGCAGGACTGGGAGTGCAAAGCGGAGCAGACCTATCTGGAGGCCTATCTGGCATTTGCCAAGGGCACGCCGACTTGCCCTGCCGAGGAGGCGCAGGCGCTGCGGCTGATCCACTTCTTCATGCTGGAGAAGGCGCTGTATGAGGTGGCCTACGAGCTGGCCAATCGGCCGGACTGGCTGGCCATTCCCCTGCGCGGTGTGCTGGCCTTGCTAGGTGAGGCGCCGGCCTCAGGCGGGTCAGCATCCGGTGATGCCGCAGATCGGCGGCAGACGCGCCGGCATGTGCTGCCGCACGGCGCCGAGCTGACGGCGCAAGGCGTGCGCTTTCGCCTGTGGGCGCCGGGCTGCCAAGCTGTCGAACTCGTGCTCGAGGGCGGCGCCACGCTGGCAATGTCGGCCGGCGAGGAGGGCTGGTTCGAGCTGACCACTGATCAGGCCCGCGCCGGCACACGCTACCGCTATCGCCTGCCCGATGGTCTGCAGGTGCCGGATCCGGCCTCGCGCTTCCAACCCGAGGACGTGCACGGGCCGAGCGAAGTCATCGATCCCACTGCCTATGCCTGGCAGGATGGCGACTGGCGCGGCCGGCCCTGGCACGAAGCGGTGGTCTACGAGTTGCACGTTGGCACCTTCACCGCGGCCGGCACCTTCCGTGCCGCCATTGAGCGTCTGGATCATTTGGTGGCGCTGGGCGTGACCGCCATCGAGATCATGCCGATTGCCGATTTCCCGGGTGCCCGCAACTGGGGTTACGACGGCGTCCTGCCGTATGCACCGGATTCCAGCTATGGCCGTCCCGAGGATCTGAAGGCGCTCATCGAGGCGGCGCATGCGCGTGGCCTCATGGTGCTGCTCGACGTGGTCTACAACCACTTCGGGCCGGACGGCAATTACTTGCCAGTTTATGCTCCCCAGTTCTTCACCGAGCGCCACCAGACACCATGGGGTGCCGCAATCAACTACGACGGCGAGCACAGCCGGCCGGTGCGCGAGTTCGTCATCCACAATGCGCTCTACTGGCTGCAGGAGTTCCACCTCGATGGCCTGCGGCTGGATGCGGTGCATGCCATCATCGACGACAGTCCCAAACATCTGCTCGACGAACTGGCCGAACGGGTACGGGGACAGATCACCGAGCGTCCGGTGCATCTGCTGCTCGAGAACGAGGAAAACGAGGCGCACCGCTTGCGGCGCGATGCGCAAAGCCAGCCGCAGCACTACACCGCGCAGTGGAACGATGACGTCCACCACGTGCTGCACGTGGCCGCTACCGGCGAGGACAAGGGTTATTACGCCGACTATCTCGGTGATACCGACAAGCTCGGCCGGGCGCTGGCCCAAGGCTTCGCCTTCCAAGGCGAGATGATGCCTTATCGCGGCGCGGCGCGTGGTGAGCCCAGTGCCGAGCTGTCGCCAGGAGCCTTCGTCGCCTTTATCCAGAACCATGATCAGGTCGGCAACCGCGCCTTTGGTGAGCGCATTGGGGCGATTGCCCCGGCACAGGCAGTACGTGCCATCACCGCCGTATATTTGCTGTTGCCGCAGGTGCCGATGTTGTTCATGGGCGAGGAATGGAACGCAGCTCAGCCTTTTCTGTTCTTTTGCGACTTCCACGGCGAATTGGCCGAGGCGGTGCGCAAGGGTCGGCGCGAGGAGTTCGCCAAGTTCCCGGAATTTCAAGATGAGAAGCTGCGCGCGCGCATCCCCGATCCGCAGGCGCAGACGACTTTTGAGGCCAGCAAGCTCGATTGGAGCGCACTCGATCAGGAACCGCACGCCCAATGGCTGGCCTGGCATCGACAGCTGCTGACGGTACGCCGCGAGCAGATCGTGCCTGTGCTGCCGCGCATCACGCATGGTGGCATTTACCGTGTGGTCGCATCCGGCGCGGTCGTGGTGAGCTGGCGGCTGCAGCAGGGCGGGGAACTGACCTTGGCGGCGAACTTATCGGAGCGGCCGGTCAGTGGCTTTCCCAGGCTCATTGGCACGCCGATCTGGCAGGAAGGTCAAGCGGGCGCCGGTGACACCTTGGCTGCCTGGAGCGTGCGCTGGACATTGCAATCCTGAATTCAACCTGACAAGGAATCCTCATGAGTCTGGTCGACAAGCTCGCCAAGCATTGTGGTATCGAGGATGAATACATTGACGCGCTCGACAAGCCCCATCGCACCCGCGCCGAAACCAAACAGGCCTTGCTGCGCGCCATGGGTATGCCAGTCGATGATGAAATCCAGGCCGGCGCCATGCTGGCCCAACTGACGCGTGAGGAGTGGCTGCGGCCGTTGCCGCCGGTGTGCGTGCTGTATAGTCGGCCGGGTGAGATGCCGCGGGTGGAGGTCAATCTGCCGGCGGGTTTAGGTGCGCTTGGATGGCGTCTGACGCTGGAGTCGGGGGAGGAGTTGAGCGGTCAGGAGCAGGTCGGTGCCCTGCTACTGATCGGTCAGCATACTTGCGATGGGGAGGTGATCGAGCGGCGCCGTCTGATCCTGCGCGTTGATATCCCTTGGGGCTATCACCGGCTGGAGGTGGTGGCGCCGCAGGCGCAGATGCTGCTGATCGTGACTCCTGGCCAATGCTGGCTGCCGGAGGCGATGACGCAGGGCCGGCGTCTGTGGGGTTTGGCTGCGCAGTTGTACCTGCTGCGCTCGACGCGTAACTGGGGCATCGGCGATTTTGGTGATCTGCAGCGGCTGGTGGAGCTGAGCGTCGCCAAAGGTGTCGATGTGGTGGGGCTGAATCCCTTGCATGCCCTGTTCATGGACAACCCAGAACATGCCAGCCCTTATTCGCCTGCCAGCCGTTTGCTGCTCAACGTACTCAACATCGACGTGAGCGCCGTCATGCAAGGGCTGGATTGTCCGCAGGCGCAAAGCCTGTTCGATGCCCCTGCCTTTCAGCAGCGGCTTGCAGCGGCGCGCCAGGCCGGGCAGGTGGATTATACGGCGGTAGCCGAGCTCAAGATGCAGATGTTGCGGGTGCTGTTCGCAGCTTGGCAGGACGGAGCCGATGCCGGGCGCCAGCAGGAATTAGAGCACTTCCGGCACAGTCAGGGGCAGACACTGGAGCGTACCTGCCTGTTTCAGGCGCTGCGCCAGCATTTTGCCGAGCAGGATCAGGATGGCGCCGACTGGCATGACTGGCCGGCCGAATATCGTGATCCCGACTCTGCGGCGGTGGCCGAGTTCGCCCGCAGCCATCGTGATCAGGTGGACTTCTGGATCTGGCTGCAATGGCTGGCCGATGCGCAGCTGGCGCAGGCAGCGCAGGCAGCGCAGGGCATGGCGATCGGGCTGTACCGCGATCTCGCGGTGGGCGCGGATCGCAGCGGTGCGGAGACCTGGCACGCTCAGCAGGCCATCGTAGGGGGTGCCCAGGTCGGGGCACCACCTGATATCTACAATTCAGCCGGCCAGGATTGGGGTCTGCCGCCGTTTCATCCACGCATGCTCAAGCAGGAGGCGTACCGCAGTTTCATCGAATTGGTACGCGCCAACATGCGCCATGCCGGCGGCTTGCGCATCGATCACGTGATGTCCTTGCAGCACTTGTATTGGGTGCCGCAAGGATATTCTCCGCAGGATGGCGCCTACGTGAGCTACCCAATGGAGGACATGATCGGCATCCTCGCCCTGGAGAGCCAGCGCCAGCAGTGTCTGGTGGTCGGCGAAGATCTGGGAACGGTACCGGCAGGTTTTCGCGAGCGCATGGCACAGGCCAACATCCTCTCCTATCGCGTCCTGTTCTTTGAGCAGGATGCGGATACGGGCGCCTATGTGCCGCCCCAGGACTACCCGGCACTGGCGCTGGCGGTGGCCGGCAGTCATGACCTGCCGACTCTGCGCGGCTGGTGGGAAGGCAGGGACATCGAACTCAAGGAGCGCCTGCATCTGTATCCCCAGGCCGATGAGGCCGCGCGTCAGCTGGCCCAGCGCAAACAGGATCGGGCCGCTTTGCTGGCGGTACTGCGGGAACAGGGGTTGCTCGATGTTGCGGATGCGCAGGTGACGGTGGAGGAGGTGATACTGGCGGTGCATGGCTTCCTCGCCCGCAGCGCCGCACTTCTGGCTGTCGCTCAGCTCGATGACATCACAGGCGAGGCCGAGCAGGTCAACGTGCCCTCAACCGGCCATGACAAGCATCCCAATTGGCGGCGCCGCTTATCGGTTACGCTTGATGATCTGCCTATGCATCCATCCATGCAGACTATCGCGGATGTGTTCAACCGTGAGCGCGGTCGGATCAGCATCCAATGAATTCTGCCTAGCAACTCGAAGGCTGAAGTCCCGGCATCGCCTTGCACCAGCGGCAGGTCGGTTGGCAGTGGATAGCCGGCCAGCGCCCAGCGCAAACACCACCCTTCCTCTTGAGGGGCACCAGGCAGTTCAGACA
>JBAUIG010000373.1:0-2137 GCA_049682735.1 Candidatus Macondimonas sp.
TGATGTCGATCCTGAGCTGGACCGTCATGCTGGAAAAATTCTGGCAGTTGCGCCGCTGGTATCGGCTGGAGAGGGAAGCTGCCGGCTTGATCGAACGCGGCGACCTCTCCGCCCTGGAACGCCTGCCCGCCGACTGTCCCACTGGCCGCTTGCGTCAGGCGGCTGCGCGGCTGCTGGCCCGACGCAACGCGGACGCGGCGGATCTAGAAAGCCGTCTGGCCGATGCCCAGGCGCCCATCCGCAGTGATCAGGAACAGCACCTGATCGTGCTGGCCACTGTGGGCAGCACCGCGCCCTTCGTGGGCTTGCTGGGCACGGTGTGGGGCATCATGCACGCCCTGCAGACCCTCACCGGGCAGGCGCTGACCCTGGATGCCGTCGCAGGTCCTGTGGGTGAGGCGTTGATCGCCACGGCGGTGGGCTTGTTTGCCGCCATTCCTGCCCTGATCGGTTATAATCTTTCGGTTCGCGCCCTGAGCCGACTCACCACCCTGACCGCCGACAATGGCCGCCATCTGGTGGACCTGCTCTACGCCCGCCCCGATACGCGGGCTTCCTGAGCCCCCGACCGTCTTTCAGCGCGATATTTTTCCATGCACACCGGGCTTGTCGGCCCGGCGTGACATGTTTTCCATCATGGCGCCACCCTGATCCGACCACCTCCCGCATTCTGTTGACGCAGTCGGCAATCCATCCCGCGCCTGATTCCCGCCCCCTTAATTTCCGGTGATTTTCTGATGACATCCAACGCCCCCGATACCTCCGATACCCAGCCACTGTTCAATGAACTCGGCCTGGCCGAGTCCGTCCTCAAAGCAGTGGATGAACTGGGTTACGAAACCCCATCCCCCATTCAGGCCCGCATCATTCCCCATGTACTGGCCGGCCAGGATGTGCTGGGTCAGGCGCAGACCGGCACGGGCAAGACTGCGGCCTTCGCCCTGCCCCTGTTGTCGCGGCTCGATCTGCAGTCGCCGCGGGTACAGGCCCTGGTGCTGGTGCCCACCCGCGAACTGGCGCTCCAGGTCGCTGCGGCCTTCCAGCGCTATGCCGCCCACATGGTCGGCTTCCGTTCGCTGGCCATCTATGGCGGCCAGGGCTACGGTGAGCAGTTGCGCGCGCTTCGGCAGGGCGTTCAAGTGGTGGTCGGAACCCCCGGCCGGGTGATGGACCATATGCGCAAGGGAACGCTGGATCTCGCCAACCTGCAGTGCCTGGTCCTGGACGAAGCCGACGAGATGCTGCGCATGGGCTTCATTGACGATGTGCAGTGGGTGCTGGAGCAGACGCCGCCAACGCGACAGATCGCGCTGTTCTCGGCCACCATGCCCGCTGCGGTCAAGCGCATCGCCCAGCGTCATATGAAGAATGCCGCGGAAATCGCCATCGAGGTGCGCACCTCCACCGCGCCCACCATCCGCCAGCGCTACTGGCGCATCAGCGGCATGCCCAAGGGCGAAGCGCTGGCGCGCATTCTGGAAACCGAGGACACCGACGGCATCATCATTTTCGTCCGCACCAAGGTCGAAACCCAGCAACTCGCCGATTCGCTGACGGCGCAAGGCTATGCCGCAGCACCCTTGAGCGGGGACATCCCGCAAAACCTGCGCGAGCAGACGGTCGCCAAGCTCAAATCGGGCCGCATCGACATTCTGGTTGCGACCGACGTCGCCGCCCGTGGACTGGACGTGGAACGCATCAGCCACGTCATCAACTACGATATTCCCTACGACACCGAAGCCTACGTGCACCGCATCGGCCGCACTGGGCGGGCCGGGCGCAGCGGCGAGGCCATCCTGTTCGTGGCGCCGAGGGAAGCGCGCATGCTGCAAGCGATTGAACGCGCCACCCGCCAGCGCATCGAACCCATGGAACTGCCCGGCGTCGAGGCCATCAACACCCGCCGCATCGCGCGCTTCAAGCAAGCCGTCGATGCCGCGCTGGAACATCCCCAGCGCGCGTTTTTCCAGCAGCTGCTCACCGACTACACCACGGAAAAGGGCATTCCCGCGCTGGATGCCGCCGCTGCCCTGGCCGCCTTGTTACAGGGCGACACCCCACTGCTGCTGACGGCTCGCGCCGAATCGGCACGCGGACCGGCAACCCAACAGCCGGTGAGCCGCGACCCGGAATGGCG
>JBAUIG010000374.1:0-1545 GCA_049682735.1 Candidatus Macondimonas sp.
CACGCGCCGTGGCCATGGAGGTGTCCTCCCACGCCCTGGATCAGGCGCGCGTGGCGGCAGTGCATTTCGATACGGCGATCTTTACCAACCTCACGCGCGACCATCTGGATTATCACGGCAGCGAAGCGGCCTACGCCGCCGCCAAGCGGCGCTTGGTCGAACAAGCAGCCCTGCGCCTCGCCGTGCTGTGGAGCGAGGACCCGGCATCCGGCGCGATGCGTGCGGCTCTTTCGGCGCGCTGCGAGGTGGTATGGGCGGGATTTTCGCCTTACCAGGGTCGGTTGGGGTCCGGCGCATCGCGGCTGTGGGTCCGCGCGATGACGCCGACCGCAAACGGCTTGGATCTGATGCTGACGGGGGATTGGGGAACGGGAGCACTGCATCTGCCACTGTTGGGGCGATTCAACGTTGCTAACGCCTTGTTGGTGCTGGGCGCATTGCTGGGGGGTGGAATCGCGTGGGAGGAGGCCTTGCGGCGCCTGTCCCTGGTGCGGCCAGTGCCGGGGCGCATGCAGCGGTTGGGTGGCGGCGCGCGTCCGCAGGCAGTGGTGGACTATGCCCATACCCCCGATGCGTTGGCGCAGGCGCTGGCGGCCTGTCGTGAACACGGCGCCCGGCGCGTCGTGTGCGTGTTCGGTTGCGGTGGGGATCGGGATCGGGGCAAGCGCCCGCTGATGGGCGCCGTGGCCGGCCGCCTGGCCGATGCGGTGGTGCTCACCGACGACAATCCGCGCAGTGAGGATCCGGACACCATCATCGCTGCCATCCGTGCAGCCATCCCCGCGGGCACGCCGGTGCGCGTCGAGCGCGACCGCCGGGCCGCCATCGTGAGTGCGCTCGAAGCCGCAGATCCAGGAGACTGGGTGCTGGTGGCGGGCAAGGGCCATGAAACGGGACAGATCTTTGCCGATCGGCAGGAGCCGTTCTCGGATGAGGCGGTGGTGACCGAGTGGCTGGGGGAGACGCCATGATCCGCGGCGATCTGGACCACGTTGCCCGCCTGCTCGGGGGCAAGTTGCATGGACCCGCGGCGCCCTTCGCAGGCGTTGCCATCGACACCCGGCGGTTGCAGTCCGGCGCCTTGTTCGTGGCGCTGCCAGGCGCCCGGACCGATGGGCACGCTTTCCTGGGGCAGGCCCGGGCAACCGGGGCCGCCGGGGCATTGGTGAGTCGGGTCGATGCGGCGATGGACCTGCCGCAGGTGGTGGTGCCGGATCCCCGGGCGGCGCTGATTGCGCTGGCGCTGCATTGGCGCGCGCAGTTCACCGGGCCAGTGGTGGCGTTGACCGGCAGCAACGGCAAGACCACGGTCAAGGAAATGATTGCTGCCATCCTGGATGGCCAAGGGCCGGTGTGGGCGACACCGGGCAATTACAACAATGAACTGGGTCTGCCACTGAGCCTCCTGGGCTTGGACCCGGAACGTCATTGGGCCGCGGTATTCGAGCTGGGCGCCAACCATGCCGGTGAGATCGCCGAGCTCGCGGCTTGGGCGCGCCCGCGTATTGGCCTGATTACTCAGGCCGGTCGTGCCCATCTGGAAGG
>JBAUIG010000375.1:0-6601 GCA_049682735.1 Candidatus Macondimonas sp.
GCCGCTGCCCGGGGGCTCAGCTTCGGGGCACCCACGGCGCTGGAAACCCAATTGGCGCGCCGGGTCTGCCAACTCATGCCGGCGATCGAGAAAGTGCGTTTTGTGAACTCGGGAACCGAGGCCACCATGAGCGCCATCCGCCTGGCGCGGGGTGCGACGGGACGCGACCGGATCATCAAATTCGAGGGTTGCTATCATGGTCATGCGGACAGCCTGCTGGTCAAGGCAGGTTCCGGTGCGCTCACGCTTGGGGTGCCCACCTCGCCCGGCGTGCCGGCGGCACTGGCGGCGCAAACGCTCACCCTGCGCTACAACGACCTCACCAGCGTGCGTGAAGCGTTTGCGCAGTTGGGCGAGGAGATTGCCGCGGTGATCGTCGAGCCGGTGGCGGGCAACATGAATTGTGTGCCGCCGGTGCCGGGATTTCTGGCGGGTTTGCGAGCCTTGTGCGAAGAATATGGCAGCCTGCTGATCTTCGATGAGGTGATGACCGGGTTCCGGGTGGCCCTGGGGGGTGCTCAGGCGCGCTACGGCGTACGGCCCGATCTCACCACCCTGGGCAAGGTGATCGGTGGCGGGATGCCAGTCGGCGCCTTCGGCGGGCGAGCCGACCTCATGGATCAACTCGCGCCGGATGGCCCGATCTATCAGGCCGGCACGCTGTCGGGCAATCCCATCGCCATGAGCGCGGGGCTCGCCACCTTGAACATTCTGAGCCAGCCCGGTTTTTTCGAACGGCTGGAGAACATGACACAGCGGCTGACCGATGGCTTGGCGGAACGCGCCCAGGCCCACGGTATAGACCTGGAAACCACCGCCGTGGGGGGGATGTTCGGCTTGTTTTTTACGACAAACGGTCCGATTCGTTATTTCGAAGAGGTCATGGGCTGCGATGTGGCGCGTTTCAAACGTTTCTTCCACGGCATGCTGGCGCGCGGCATCTATCTGGCCCCTTCGGCCTTCGAGGCGGGATTTGTGTCCGCTATGCACGGAGAAGGCGAATTGGCGGCGACCCTGCTGGCTGCTGACGAAGTCTTTGCAGAACTGGCGCAGCCGGTTTGAACAACTGTTTCAATCATCATGAATTGGGGCGAGATCGAGCAATGTGCCCATCCATCTGGAATGATTCCGTCCCCTTGGAGAACACTGAAACGGGCCTGCTCGGTCGGTGAATGCCTACCCTGATCACGCGGCTGTCGCGGCCGCCTGATCTTCAGGGTTTATTGGCGCTATCCGCGAACTCCTCGGTCTCGGCAAGGCCTTCCTCGCTCGGCAGCATGGGCCAGGGATCCTGATGGACAATGACGTCGCTGCCGGGGAAACGCGCCCGGACCGCCGTTTCCACCCATTCGGCGGCGCGATGGGCCTGCCACAAGGGAATCTCGCGGCTCAGTTCCAGGTGCATCTGCACGAACATCTGCTGGCCGGACTGGCGCGTGCGCAGGTCGTGCACGCCGCACACAGTCTCGGGCTGCCGGGCCAGGGCAAGGATTTCAGCACGTACAGCCTCGCTCACTTCCCGATCCAGCAGATGGTGAAAGGCGTCCGCTGCAATACCCCAGGCGGTATAGAGAATGTAGGCGGCGATGGCGATGCCGGCCCAGGCATCGACTGCAGGATAGCCGGCCCCGGCAGCCAGCAGGGCGACGATGATGCTCAGGTTGACGGCGAAATCGCTGAGATAATGCAGAGAATCGGCGCGTACGGCTGTTGAGCCGGTGCGACGGATGGTGTGACGCTGGAAGGCGACCAGCAGCAAGGTCAGCGCCATACTGAAGATCATGACCGCAATGCCGGTGCCGGCTCCTTGGAGCGGCACGGGATTGAGGATGCGCTCCACCGCCTGGAGCACCAGGAATACCGAGGAACCGGCGATGAACATCGCCTGTCCCAGCCCGGCCAGGGCCTCGGCCTTGCCGTGTCCGAAGCGGTGTTCGTCATCGGCGGGGGCGAGGGCGTAGCGGATCGCCAGCAGGTTGATCATCGAGGCGGCCGAATCCATCATCGAATCCACTAGGGAGGCCAGCAGCGCAACCGAGTCGGTCAGAACCCAGGCCACCGACTTGACGGCGATCAGCAGCACAGCGGTGGCGACCGATGCGGTGCCGGCCAGGCGCAATAGACGGGCCGTATCGTTGGGCAGCGGCGCGGTGGCCATGAGGTGGCTCCAAGGGTCGGGAGGCGCCCCTATTCTACCGTGTCTACCGGGCTCGATCCGCTGCATGCGGCGTTCGCACGAAATACGGAAGCTGCCGCTTCAGGGGAGCAGGCCCAGTGACCAGAAGCCAGCGACGGCGAGAGCGATCAACGCCAGGATGGCCAGGATTTTCAGCCAGCCTCGCCCTTGCGTCGACGGCGTGGCGCTGGGCAGGCGGGTGGTATAGGACACCCCGGTTCCGGGCAGACCGACGGTCGCCCGCGGCCCGCCCTTGCCGCCGATGTTGACGGTTGCGCCGGGCCGACCGAAGGACAGGGAAACACCCCGCTTGCTCACGTTCAGGAAGAGGCCGGGTGCAAGTCGAATCCTTCTTTGAAAGCGCAATCCCATAGGGACTCCATTCGGTGGGAAAAGCCACTAGATTGGGCCCTTGAACGGGTTCAAGCGGCGTAAGCCGAAGCGGTGGCGGCAAAAGTCGGCTTTGAGGTGTCCAGGTTCGTTGTCTATTGCGGCTCTGCGTTCTTCGATGACCGTGCCATCTGGCCTGGGTCCGTGCGGCACCTTGTTGCGAATGACGTATTGGAAAAGCGCGCTGGCAATTTCCTGATCAAACGCAGATTCCGGCCCGCTAACAGAAGATGGTTGCGGGTAACACAATCAACGGCGCGGAGTACCGCCAACTGGCCACGCTGGCGCAGAAGCGCAGACAATAATCACCGCGGTGGCCGTTTCGACTGACGTCCTGCCCCATCGCGCCGCACGTTTCACAGGGGCTGGGCGCTGGAACTGTATGGGAAGCCCAATCGATGTCAACGATAAGTGGCGGAGAGAGAGGGATTCGAACCCTCGATACGGGATTACCGTATACACGATTTCCAGTCGTGCGCCTTCAACCGCTCGGCCATCTCTCCGGAATCGATGCGTTGCCCACAGGCGAGCAGGCGCGAAGGTTACCCCAGCCGCCCGTCGCCTGCAATCATTGTGTTGCGGCATCCACTGGCGGGACAAAGGCCGGCGGCTCATCCAGGCAACGGCCGTCGGAGCGTCGCCGCATGTCGCTTCCCGCTTGGATTGAGGCAGCTTCGGGAATCTTCCAGACCCCCCGCCCGGGGGCGGCAGGCAGTTCGACTTCAGGCCCCGGACGGGCATCGAGGTGGGCTTCGCGCTTCTCGCAACTGGGCTTGGACGCACAGGCGGCGAGTAACAAGACGGGGGCCAGGACGATTATCCGGCGCAAGGGTGTCAACATGGGATGATTCCTGCCTGTTCAAGGGCGTCAGCCACGAGGGAGTGGTAAGTCGGGTCAAGCGGGGTCAAGGGCAAGCGGATACCTGGACCCATCAGGCCCATATGCATCAGCGCCCATTTGGTCGGGATGGGATTGCTCTCCACGAACAGCACCTGGTGGAGCCGTGCCAGTCGGGCATTGAGCGCGCGCGCCGTTACCGCATCGCCGGCCAGTGCCGCGGCACACATCTGGTGCATCAGCCCCGGCGCCACATTGGCGGTCACCGAGATATCTCCCTTGGCGCCCATCAGAATTGCTTCGCAGGCAGTGGCGTCGTCGCCTGTATATACGGCAAAATCAGGCGGACAGGCCTGCAACAGATGGCGCACGCGATCCAGATCACCTGCCGCCTCTTTCAGGCCCACGATGTGGGGGACGCCCGCCAGACGCAAGGCTGTCTCCGGCTTGAGATCCACGCCCGTGCGACCGGGCACGTTATAGAGAATCTGAGGAATGGCAACCGCTTCGGCAATGGTCCGGTGATGACGGTACAAGCCTTCCTGGGTCGGCTTGACATAATAGGGGCTGACCAGCAAACAGGCGTCGGCGCCTGCCTCCTTGGCGCCCCGGGTCAATTCGACCGCCTCGGCAGTGGCATTGGCGCCAGTTCCTGCAATGACGGGAATCCGCCCGTGCACCAAGGCCACGGCCTCGCGAATCAGCGCACAATGTTCCGAGAAACTGAGAGTGGAGGCCTCGCCGGTGGTTCCTGCCACCACCAAGCCATCGCTGCCCTGCTCAATATGGAATTCCAGCAGCCGGGCGAACGCCTCCCGGTCGACCGCACCATCGGCATGCATCGGTGTGGCCAAGGCGACAAGACTGCCCGTGATCATGACCCGCTCCACAAGAAAGTCTGCGATGGTAACCCTCGTGGCGTTCTGCAACAAGCATCATTCAGATGCCTCAAGCCGTGCTGTTTTTGCGATCCCTGCTTCGTCTCTGCGCAAAGCACTTCCCCCATGGTCCCAACGATCCGGAGTCACACCATGCCCTTTCCCGAACCGGGTGATTTGATCCCTCCTTTCAGCGCCATGGCCACCCAAGGCCGGAATTTCACCGAACAATCCCTGCAGGGCAAGATCACGGTCCTGTATTTCTATCCCAAGGACGACACCCCCGGCTGCACCACCGAGGGACAGGATTTTCGTGACCATCAGGCCGACTTCGTGGCGCAAGGTGCGCAAATCATTGGTGTGAGCCGCGACAGCCTGGCCTCCCACGAAAAATTCTCCACGAAGTACACCCTGCCCTTCCCGCTCATTGCCGACAGCGAGGAAATCCTCTGCCAGATGTTCGATGTGCTCAAGGAAAAAAACATGTACGGCCGCATGGTCATGGGCGTGGAACGCAGCACCTTCCTCATCGGTCCCGATGGGCGGCTCGCACGCGCCTGGCGCAAGGTGAAAGTCGAAGGTCATGTCATGGAAGTGCTGGAAGCCGTCAAGGCGTTGCGGCAGGAGGACACGGTATGACGCCGCCGCCAGTCGCGCCCGTTCGTCGTCGACGCAACCGCATTGAGGGTATCCCTGCGGACAGCCTGCCCGAGATCGCACCCACCCGGTTGTATGTGCTGGATACCAACGTCCTGATGCATGATCCCACGGCCCTGTTCCGATTCGAGGAACACGCCGTTTTCCTTCCCATGGTGGTGCTGGAGGAACTGGACGCTGCCAAGAAAGGTGTCTCCGAAGTGGCCCGCAACGTGCGCCAGGTCAGCCGCTTCCTCGATGAACTGATGCAGGGCGCAGATCATCAGGCGGTTGTCGATGGCCTGCCGCTGGAGCGCCTGAGTGCATACGAGGCGATGGTTCGCGATACGGGCGGGCGCCTGTATTTCCAGACCGAGCCGCTGTCCGCCGCCCTGCCCCTGGCCTTGCCTGGCCTCAAACCCGACAACAGTCTGCTGGGCACGGTGATGGCGCTTCAGGCACGCTATCCGGATCGGGACGTGGTGCTGGTGTCCAAGGACATCAATCTGCGCATCAAGGCCAGCATCATGGGCCTGTGCGCGGAGGACTACTTCAACGACCAGGTCCTGGACGATGCCGATCTGCTCTATCGCGGCTGGGAGGAGTTGCCCGAGGACTTCTGGAATACCCACAGCAAGGATATGGCTTCCTGGAGCGAAAAAGGGCGCACCTTCTATCGTGTCATTGGCCCTCAGGTTGCCAGTTGGACGCCCAATCTCTGCGTCTACACAGCGGACGATCGCTTCGAGGGCATCGTGCGGGAACTGTCCCAAGGCGCCGCCCGCATCGAGATCCTGCGCAATTACCGTGAAAATGCCGTCTGGGGCGTGCGTGCGCGCAACCGGGAACAGAGTTTTGCCCTGAACCTGCTGATGGATCCGGAGGTGGATTTCGTCACCCTGATGGGCGGCGCCGGTACTGGCAAAACCCTGCTGGCGCTGGCCGCCGGACTCACCCAATGCCTGGAGATGAACCGCTACCGGGAAATTCTCATGACCCGCGTCACCATCCCGGTGGGCGAGGACATCGGCTTCCTGCCCGGCACCGAGGAGGAAAAAATGACCCCCTGGATGGGCGCCTTGATGGACAATCTGGAAGTGCTGACCCATAGCCAAGAAGGCGGTGAGTGGGGCCGGGCAGCGACACAGGATCTGCTGGCGCATCGAATCAAGATCCGTTCGTTGAACTTCATGCGCGGCCGGACCGTCCTGAACCGCTACCTGATCATCGACGAGGCGCAAAACCTTACTGCCAAGCAGATGAAGACTCTGATCACCCGGGCCGGGCCGGGCACCAAGATCGTCTGCCTGGGCAACATCGCGCAGATCGACACGCCCTACCTCACCGAAACCAGCTCCGGGCTGACCCATGTGGTGGATCGCTTCCGCAACTGGACTCATGGAGGACATATCACCCTGATGCGCGGCGAGCGCTCACGCCTCGCCGATCACGCCTCCGAAATTCTGTGATGTCGCATTGAGCAGGATCGGCCGACAGCCGGCCGATCCTGTTCAGGTGGAAACAGACGATGGAAGCCTTAAAGGCGGCGGATCATAAAGCGGTACGCGCCTGCGCTCGCGTCAGTGGACACCAATTGATGGCCGGCGTGTTCAAGCCAGGCGCGGATCTCGCGGGGCGCATTCGGCGCATCGCTGGTCAACGCCAATAGCTGGCCCGCTCGCA
>JBAUIG010000376.1:0-6469 GCA_049682735.1 Candidatus Macondimonas sp.
CCTCGGCCTCGGCGAGATCCTCGTCTTCCCATATCGGCTCAGGGAGCGCGACGACCGCCTCCTCATGATCGGCGACGCCCATCCCCTGCGACCAGATCTGGGGCGGTGTCTCTGCCGTGATCTCCGCAAGTGGATCGATCAAGGGCACGACCCCAAGCGGCGACTCATCGTCCTGCAGGCGCGCCAAGGCATCGAAACAGTGTTGACAGACACTGCAGCACACCTCGCCGCGCGCCAGACGCAACTGTTCGGCCCGCACTTGGAGCCGCGTTTGACAGGCCGGACAATCCACATACATGCCCGACCCCTCCACTCAATGCCGAGGGCGCTGCCCGGCCAGACAGACCCAGCCTTCCCGTTCGCCCGCGGCGGACAGCGTGATCCAGTCCCCGTAAGCCGCCTGCAACGGAGCGACATGGCGTTCCAATAGTCCGGCCATCACCAGCCAGCCCCCGGGTTTGAGCAAATCCCGGAAACGCGGCGCCAATTCCTGCAGAGGCCCCGCCAGGATATTGGCCAGCAGCACATCCGCAGCCTCGCCCAGGGTTTCCGGGGCACTGACATGAACCCGGTCCATCAAGCCGTTGCGGCGGGCATTTTCCCGCGTTGCCGTCAGCGCCTGGGGATCAATGTCCACTGCCTCGATGCTTGCCGCGCCCAACAGCCCTGCCGCCACCCCCAGAATGCCTGAACCACAACCGTAGTCGATCACCCGCAGGCCCGCCAGCTCGGCGCCATCGAGCCAGGTCAGGCACAGGGCCGTGGTGGGGTGGGTGCCGGTACCAAAGGCCAGCCCCGGATCCAGACGCAGATTCACGGCGGAGGGGTCAGGGGGCTGGTGGGCGCTGGGCACCACCCACAGCCGTTGTCCAAAGCGCATGGGCTTGAAATCCTTCAGCCAGGCACGCTCCCAGACCTGATCGTCAAGCCATTCCAGACGATGCGGTGGCAGCGGCTGGGGGTGGCACTGAGCGGCCAGATCCAGCAGCACACGCAGCGGATCTGATTCCAGGGGCAGCAGCGCCGTCAGGCGCAGGCGATCCCACAACGGGGTGGCACCGGGCGGTGGCTCGAACAGGGGTTGGTCGGCCGCGTCCTCCAAGGTCACGGCCACGGCGCCGGCCTCCAGCAAGGCCGCCTCCAGGGACTCACTCTCCCCCGGGCCGATTTCCATCACCAGTTGCTGCCAGGGCATGACGCGCTCCACCGAGGGCATCAGCCCTGCAGCTTTTTTTCCAGGTAATGGATGCTGACGGCGCCGCGCTGGAAGCCGGCGTCCTGCACCAGATCCTTGTGCAAGGCGGCATTGGTTTCGATGCCTTCCACCACCAACTCGTCCAGGGCCGTATCCATGCGCGCCAGCGCCTTGTCGCGATCATCGGCATGGGCGATGAGCTTGCCGATCAGGGAATCATAATGGGGAGGCACCTCATAGCCGCTGTAGAGGTGGGAATCCATGCGGATACCAGGCCCTCCCGGCGCGTGATAATGGGTCACCCGGCCCGGCGAGGGCACGAAGGTGCGGGCATGTTCGGCGTTGATGCGACACTCTATCGCATGGCCGCGCATCCGGATGTCTTCCTGACGCAGGCCGAGCGGGACGCCGCTGGCAATGAGGATCTGCTGGGCCACAATGTCCACCCCCGTCACCATCTCGGTGACGGGGTGTTCCACCTGCACGCGGGTGTTCATCTCGATGAAGTAGAACTCCCCGTCCTGGTAGAGGAATTCGAACGTACCGGCGCCGCGGTAGCCGATGCGCAGGCAGGCATCGACACATACCGCGCCGATGCGGGCCCGCTGCTCGGGGGTGATACCGGGCGCCGGAGCCTCCTCGATCACCTTCTGATGGCGGCGCTGGATCGAACAATCGCGCTCGCCCAGATGGATTGCCTGCCCCTGACCATCGGCCAGCACCTGGATTTCGATGTGGCGCGGCCGCTCCAGATATTTTTCCATGTACACCGTGCCATCGCCGAACGCTGCCTGGGCCTCGCTGCGCGTGAGCACAACCGCAGCGGCCAGGTGAGCCTCGCCGTGGACCACCCGCATCCCGCGTCCGCCGCCGCCCGCCGCCGCCTTGATCAGCACCGGATAGCCGATCTGGCGGGCAATCCTGATGTTCTCGGCAGGATCATCCGACAAGGCGCCGCCCGAACCGGGCACGCAGGGTACACCCGCCTCCTTCATGGCGTGGATGGCCGACACCTTGTCGCCCATCAGGCGGATGGTTTCCGGGCGAGGGCCGATGAAGACGAAGCCGCTGCGCTCCACCCGCTCGGCAAAATCGGCGTTCTCGGAAAGAAAACCATAGCCCGGATGGATGGCTTCGGCGTCGGTGACCTCGGCCGCCGCAATCAGGGCCGGCATATTGAGATAACTCTGGGCCGAGGGCGGCGGGCCGATGCAAACCGTTTCATCGGCCAGCAATACGTGCTGCAACTGACGATCGGCGGTGGAGTGCACCGCCACGGTCTTGATCCCGAGTTCCCGGCACGCCCGCAGGATGCGCAGGGCGATCTCGCCGCGGTTGGCAATGACAATCTTGTCGAACATGGTGCGCCTGGGGTTACTGGATCACGAACAGGGGCTGGCCATATTCCACCGGCTCCCCGTTGTTGAGCAAAATCACTGCCACTGTGCCCTCCACTTCGGATTCGATGGGGTTCATCATTTTCATGGCTTCAATGATGCACAGCGTATCGCCTTTCTTCACCGTCTGTCCGATTTCCACGAACGGCTTGGCACCCGGGCCCGAGGCGCGGTAAAAGGTGCCCACCATGGGCGCGATCACCGTCTGGCCCGACGGTGGGGAGGGATCGGCGCTCACGGCGGGCATCATCTCGGCCGTGGACATGGGTGCTGGCTGGGGCAGCGGTGGTGCGGAATACACTGGTGTCATGGAGAGGCTGGTGGCGTTGCGACTGAGGCGTATGCTCTCTTCACCTTCCTTGATCTCGATTTCGTTGAGCCCGGATTCTTCCAGCAGCTCGATCAATTTTTTGATTTTGCGAATATCCATGGTCGCGGGTACTTCCTGAGTTCACGAAACGTTATTCTTTTACAAGGTTCGCTTTAGCTGCCCTTGGCTGCAAGATGATGGAGGGCAGCCTCCAAGGCCAGGTCGTAGCCCACATCCCCCAGGCCGCAGATGACTCCCAAGGCCACATCCGAAAGATAGGAATGATGCCGGAACGGCTCGCGGGCGTGGATGTTGGTCAGGTGAATCTCGATGAATGGGCGCGCAACCGCGAGCAGGGCATCGCGCAGGCCGATGCTGGTATGGGTCAGCGCCCCCGGATTGATGAGGATGAAATCGGTATCATCCTCAAGCGTCACCTGGATCCGATCAATCAGCGCGCCTTCCGCATTGCTCTGGAACGCATCCAGACGATGGCCAAGCTCCCGGGTGCGGCCTTCGAGCCGGGTCACGATCTGCGCCAGCGTGGTTCGGCCGTAGCGTTCCGGTTCGCGCCGCCCCAAAAGGTTCAGATTGGGGCCATTGAGCAACAGCAGGCGAGCCATGACTTGAGGATACTCCGGGGAAATTCGCGCAAACTACGGTCAATTTCCTTGATCATCGCACAACATGAACCTATTCTGCCTCCCGCGTGATCCCCCGTGCAACTGGTTCAGCCAACAGCGGCGGGATCCATTGCGCCAATTCGGCGGGGGTCACCACCCCCAAATGGCGGTGACGAATCCGACCAGTCCGGTCCAACACCACCGTAAAGGGAATCGATAGGATGTCATTGCCGAAACCCTGCGACAGATCAAATCCCCCCATTCCTGCAATCAGCACCGGATAATTGATTGCCATGCGCCTGGCGAAGGCGTGCACCGGTTCCCCCTGATCCAGCGCAATACCCACCACCTGCAAGCCCTGGTCGCCCCAACGGCGCTGGGCTTCCACCAATTCGGGGACCTCACGCACGCAGGGCGCGCACCAAGTGGCCCAGAAATTCACCAACACCACGCGCCCCTGCCATTCCGCGCTGTCGCGCTGTCGACCGTCCAGGTCAGGCAGGGCGATGACGGGAACCTCGGCCGATTCCGACAAGGGAGCCGTCTGCGTCCCACGCCAGACCTCAATCCCGATGACCGCGGCGCCCATACCCAGCAAGCCCAGCAGAACCCATCGCAAGATCCGGTTCATGGCGTGTCCTCTACCGCGCCCAAGGCCTGTTCCATTTGCCGCAGGAAGGGATCGGGCTGCAACAATCCCACCACGCGGTAATTGCGGCGTTCTTCTCCCGCCTGGTCAAAAAACAACAACGTCGGCGGGCCGATCACCCCAAGATGGTTCATGAGCGCGCGATCCTCCGCATCGTTTGCGGTGACATCCGCCTGCAGGGTCAATACCGGCTGCAAGGCCTGAACCACCCGTGGATCGGCAAAGGTGGTACGCGCCATGATGATGCAATCCACGCACCAGTCCGCGTAGAAATCCAGCATCACCGACTGTCCCCGTTTCTTGGCGCCATCCAGTTCCCGTTGCAGATCCGCCACGGTCTTGATGGGCTTGAAGGGGACATGGATCGTGGCGCTGGCCCCACTCTGCAGGTGACCCAGCGGCGGCCAGAAGCGCTCGCCTCCAGAGGTACCGGCCACCATCAACACGGCGCCGTAGAGGACGCCCACCAAGGCCACACCCTGACCCAAGCGGCGCGCTGGCGTCCGGGCAGGATGCAGGGCGCCCAGCCAGACACAGGACACCACCAACAGACCGCCCCACAGCAGCAGCATGACAGGGGGCGACAGCAGCCGACCGACGATCCAGAGCGCCACGGCCAGCAACAACAAACCAAACAGATGCTGCACGTAGATCATCCACGGCCCCGCCCGCGGAATCAGGGCACTGGCCGAAGTGCCCACCAGCAACAGCGGTGTCCCCATGCCCAGGCTCAGGGTAAACAAGGCAGCCCCACCGAGCAGCGCGTCGCCGGACTGACCGATGTAGATCAGCGCGCCAGCAAGCGGCGCTGCCACGCAGGGACCGATGATGAGCGCCGAAAGCAGACCCATGCCAACCGTTCCCGCCAGCGTGCCCCCTCGCACCCGACGCACCCACATGTCGATCCGGCTCTGGATGGCGCTGGGCATCTGAACCTCATAAAGCCCGAACATCGCCAACGCCAGCAGGGCAAACAGGCCGGCGAAAATCCATAACACCCACGGGTTCTGGAAGCTGGCCTGGAGATTGGCGCCAAGCAGCGCAGTGAGGACGCCGGCAGCCGCATAGGTCACGGACACCGACAACACATACACCAGCGACAGGAGAAAACCCCGGCGCGGCGAGCGCTTGCCGGGCTGGCCGGCCACCAGGGCCGAGACTATGGGGATCATGGGCAGATTGCATGGGGTAAATGCCAGCAACAGGCCCAGGCCGTAGAAGGTGATCAGATTGCTCCACCAACCGCCAATTTCGAGCAGCCGCGCCAGTTGCGTCGGGTCGGCACTCCAATCCTGGGCATCACCGTCCTTGCTGGCCTCCGCTGGCCCGTCGATCTCCGCCCCTTCCACGACGGCCAGGCCTGCCAACTCGAAGGTCTGCACCATGGGGGGATAGCAGATCCCCCCCTCGGCGCAGCCCTGGTAACCCAATACCAGCCGCGTGCCTTCAAGGGGCGGCCGCAGGCGCACGGTAAGGGACTTGTGAAAGACTTCGGTCTGGCCGAATTCTGGATCAAGCTTCGGCTCACCCGATGGAATCTCCGCCTGACCGGCGGCAATCAGGTCGCGGCCGTCCAGACCAATCTCAAGCTGATCACGATAAAGGTAATAGCCGGGCGCGATGGTCCATTGCGCCCGTGCGCCACCGCCCGCCAGACGCACCACCTCGACCGTGAAGGCCTCGTCCGCCCGCAGGAATGGGCGCTCGGCCGACTTCAAGCCCAGCAGCTCTCGCAATCCGCCCCCGGTTTCGGCCAGGCCGGGGGAAGCGGGTATCCAGAGCGAGAGGAAAAGAATCAGGGAAAACAGCCGGAATTCCGGCCGCCGGCAGAATGATTTCACGCGTCCGCATCCCCAGAGGCCGCCACTGCCACCCAGTCGAGGTAGGCGTCCAAGCCTGCCGTGATCGGCCAGGCGATGATCTCCGGGAGCTCATAGGGGTGTTCAGTTTTCAAGCAGGACTCCAAGGCGAGGTAGCGCTCTGCCGTGGTCTTGAATAACACACTGCACTCCTCGGCCTGCTCGACTCGCCCCTGCCAGCGGTAGATCGAGCGCACCCCGGGCAGGCGATTCGCACATGCGGCCAGCCGGCGCTCCACCATCAGAACGGCCAAGCGCTCGGCACTCTCCTGGTCGGGACAGTTGCACAACACGATCCACACCGCCTGACTCATCGGCTTTCCATAGAGGCATACACTGCGCCAATTGTATGCCTCACCAGCGCGCCAAGGCCAATTCAGGCCATCCCCTGCGAACCGCGTGCTTCAACTGGGGCGGGCGGGCATGCCATGATGTC
>JBAUIG010000377.1:0-2033 GCA_049682735.1 Candidatus Macondimonas sp.
ACGAGCGGTACGCGGTCATAGCCTGATGCGGCCTGCTGGGAAAAATCGGCGGTGATCATGCAAACCCCGGCATGGGATGGGAACACAAGGAATGCGGCGCGGATCGGTCCCGCGACGATCGTCAGGCCAAGCAGCATGCCCCGCGCCATCGGCCGCGGGTGGCATTATACGGTTCCTGCAATGTGTTCCCCATCATCTGCTCAGCCGGTTCAGGCAGTCCATCAGATCACTTATGCGGTCGATCACCGCAGCAGCCCCGACCTGCCGCAGGTCGAGGCCATGGTTATATCCATAACTCACGGCGATGACAAGACAGCCGGCCGCCTGCCCGGCGCGGATGTCATTCAGCGAGTCCCCCACCATCGCGGTGGCCGCGGCCGTGACCTCCAGTGCGGCCATGGCGTGAACCAGGGGGGCGGGATCGGGCTTGCGTAGCGGCAGACTGTCTCCACCGACGCAGACCTCGAAGCAATCCAGAACACCCAGATGTTCCAGCAGTGGCGCCACGAAACGCGCTGGCTTGTTGGTCACCACCCCCAGCCGATAGCCTTCTCCATGAAGCCTGCGCAGGGTCTCGGCAACGCCCGGATACAGTTGGCTGCGCAAGCACAACTGGGCTTCATAGGCGGCCATGAACGGGCCCCAGGCCTGGTCTACCTGGGCGGGATCCTCATGGCCGGCCATGCTGCGACCCAAGGCGCGTGCCAACAGCAGTCGCGCGCCATCGCCCACATAGCCCCGGACCTCCTCCTCGCTCAGCGGCGCACGCCCCAAACCGGCCAAGGCCTGATTCACGGCAGCACATAGATCAGGGACGCTGTCGACGAGCGTGCCATCCAGATCGAACAGCACCGCCCGCCGCACGGCATTCACCGAGCCAAGCTCTCGGCCAGTCGCTCGCGCATGGCCTGGATGACGGTGTGGTAGTCCGGTGCGCCGAAGATAGCCGAGCCGGCAACGAAGGTATCGGCGCCCGCCCGGGCCACCTCGGCGATATTGTCCACCTTGATACCGCCGTCCACTTCGAGGCGGATGGGCCGGCCGCTGTCCTCGATGCGCTGACGCACCGCGGCGATCTTCTCCAGCGCGCCCTTGATGAAACGCTGGCCTCCAAACCCCGGATTCACCGACATGATCAGCACCAGATCCAGCTTGTCCAGCACATGATCCAGATGGTGCAGCGGCGTGGCGGGATTGAAGACCAGGCCCGCTAGGCAGCCATTGTCATGGATCAACTGCAAGCTGCGATCCACATGCTCGCTGGCTTCGGGATGAAAGCTGATCAAGCTCGCGCCCGCTTCGGCGAAATCGCCAATCAGCCGATCCACAGGCTTCACCATCAGATGGACATCGATGGGCGCTGTGACGCCATGCTGGCGCAAGGCTTCGCACACCAGGGGGCCAATGGTGAGGTTGGGGACGTAATGGTTGTCCATCACATCGAAATGGACCCAATCCGCTCCGGCCGCCAGCACGGCGTCGACTTCCGCGCCCAGGCAGGCGAAATTGGCGGAGAGTATGGAGGGGGCGATGATGAATTCGCGCGACAAGGGCATGCTCCGTTGGGGATCGGGTCAGGGGACGCAGCTTCAGATAATGCCTGATCACTCAGCCTTTTTTCAGCAGATCCCGGATTTCGGTCAGCAATTGCTCCTGCGGCGTCGGATCGGGCTTGGGCGCCGGGCCGGCGGGCTTGGGTGTCAGACCCAGGCGTTCATTCAGTCGGCCCAGCGGCACCACAACCGCGTAATAGACCACGGCGGCGGTAATCAGAAACGTCACCAGTGCCGTCACAAAATTGCCGTAATTCAAGGCAATTTCTCCGTTCGTGTCCGGTGATGCAACCAACACGATCTTGCCGCCCAATTCGACGCCGCCCGTTGCCAACCGAATCAAGGGATTGATAAAGGATTCTGTGAACTTCGAGACCAGATTGCCGAAGGCGGCACCGATGACGACACCGACGGAAAGATCCACCACGTTGCCGCGCAGAATGAATTGCCGGAAAGACCCTGCCATATCGTTTTCCCCTT
>JBAUIG010000378.1:0-3451 GCA_049682735.1 Candidatus Macondimonas sp.
GGCACCAGCTTTTTCAATGCCGCAGGGGGCGGTGACCCCGTCCTGTTCCAGCATGTGTTCTGGTTCTTCGGTCACCCCGAAGTCTATATCCTGATCTTGCCGGCCTTCGGCATCGTGTCCCACATCATTCCGACCTTTTCCCGCAAGCCCCTGTTCGGGCATGCGTCCATGGTCTATGCCATGGCAGCCATCGCGTTTCTCTCTTTCATCGTCTGGGCCCATCACATGTTCACCGTGGGATTGCCCCTGGCCGGCATGCTGTTCTTCATGTTCGCGACCATGATCATCGCGGTGCCGACGGGTGTGAAGGTGTTCAACTGGACCGCCACCATGTGGCGTGGCTCGCTGAGCTTTGAAACCCCAATGCTGTTTGCGCTGGGTTTCGTGTTCATGTTCACCATTGGCGGCTTCTCGGGGCTGATGCTGGCCATGGCGCCGGTGGATTTCCAGTATCATGACACCTATTTCGTGGTGGCCCATTTCCATTACGTGCTGGTCCCCGGCGCGGTCTACTCGATCATGGCGGCGGTCTATTTCTGGCTGCCCAAGTGGACTGGGCACATGTATGACGAGCGGCTGGGGAAACTGCATTTCTGGCTCTCGACCATTGGCGTCAATCTGACCTTCTTCCCGATGCATTTCTCGGGTCTGGCCGGTATGCCGCGGCGTATTCCGGATTATGCGCTACAGTTCACCACCTTCAACCAGATCTCGACGGTGGGCGCGTTCATGTTTGGATTCTCCCAACTGCTGTTCGTCTACATCGTGATCAAATGTGTCCGTGGGGGACAAAAGGCCACGGCGCAGGTATGGGAGGGCGCGGAAGGTCTGGAGTGGACGCTTCCCTCGCCGCCGCCCTATCACAGTTTCACGGTCCCCCCCGTGGTTCATTGAGCGCTGGACCTTAAGCGGTGAATCGCCCATCGGATGACTCCCGGCACGCCGCCATCCGCCGCACGGTGGCATGGCTGGTGTTGCTGGCCGGGATTTTCTATGTGGCGTTTTTTGTCGCCATGAGCTTGCATTGAGCGTGGCCATGAACCGCACAAGCCATTCCGGATCGCGCAGAGCCAATCGGCATATCCTGTTCCAGGCAGCACTGGTGTGCGTGGTGATGTTTGGATTCGGCTTTGCGATGGCGCCGCTCTATCGCGCCTTTTGCGATCTCACCGGCATCAATGGCCGCATGGCAGTCGTGGCCACTGAGACTGGGTCGGAAGCCGATTTGACGCGTACCATCACGGTCCAGTTTGTCGCCAACCGCAATCAGGATCTGCCCTGGGAATTCAGGCCGGAAGTGACTTCGCTTCAGGTGCATCCTGGCGAAGTGCGCAGCGTGGCTTATTTTGCACGCAATCTGCGCGATACACCCATGATAGGTCGGGCGGTGCCCAGCATTGCGCCGGGAGAAGCCGCAAAGTATCTGCGCAAGCTGGAATGTTTCTGTTTCACGGAACAGCACTTCGCTGGCGGGGAGGCGCGGGATATGCCCGTACGCTTCTATGTTGATCCCAAGTTGCCCCCTGGCATAGAGACATTGACCCTGTCCTATACCTTTTTCGATGCCGCGCCCCAAGCAGTTGTAGGGCTTGAACAGCGTATAGGATCCTGATTTGTAAGCCTTCGATTCGTGAATCAGTGGCATCATCGCTCTCGAATAAAGACCATTCAGGCATCATCAGAGGACATCTTCAATGGCCCACGCTAGCCCCGACCAAGAAATTTACTTCGTACCCGAGCCAAGCTACTGGCCCATTCTCGGATCCATTGGCCTGTTCCTGATTGTGGGCGGGGTATCTATCGGCCTGAACGGTATTTCCTCGGGTTACTATGCCTCCCTGCTGGGCTTCGCCGTTTTTGTGGTGATGTTGTTCGGCTGGTTCGGTACCGTCATCCGCGAAAATCTGGCGGACCGGTACAACGCCCAGGTCGATCGGACCTTCCGCTGGGCGATGGCCTGGTTCATCTTCTCGGAGGTCATGTTTTTCCACGCCTTTTTCGGCGCCTTGTTTTATGCGCGCGCTTTGGCTATTCCCTGGCTGGGCGGTACGGGGGGCGAGTCCCTGACGAATTTGCTGTTGTGGCCTGGCTTCGAGGCCGCCTGGCCCACGAATGGCCCGGAAGCGATCGGGGGCAAGTTTGGAACCGTGAGTGCCTGGGAGCTGCCGGCCCTCAATACTGCCATCCTGCTGACCAGCAGTTGGACCGTGACCATGGCGCATCATGCGGTGCGCGCGGGGCATCAAGCCCGCACCAGCCTGTGGTTGGCGCTGACGGTGGCATTGGGTATCAGCTTCCTGTTTTTTCAGGTTGAGGAATACATGCATGCCTATGAGCATCTGAACCTGACGCTGGGTTCGGGTATCTATGGCTCGACCTTCTACATGCTCACAGGATTCCATGGCGCCCATGTGACCTTGGGCACCATCATGTTGACGGTGATGCTGTTCCGCTCGCTGAAAGGTCATTTTCGGCCGGAGCGTCACTTTGCCTTCGAGGCGACCGCCTGGTACTGGCATTTCGTGGACGTGGTCTGGCTGGGCCTGTTTATCTTTGTCTATATTCTTTGAGGGCTTCAGCTGCCGGCTTTCCCCTGTGGAAGCCGGCCGCGCTTGTGCCTGTCTCAACCCGAGGGTGGCAGCAGCCCATGCGGCTGGATGATCCCTGTCGCGATGCCCAAGAGAATCATCACGAACAATGCGATGGACAGGCCGATGCGCCAGGTGAGCGCGCGCGCCGTGCGGCCGGTGTTCTGGGTGTCTTTGAGCAGGAAATACAGACCTGAAGCCAGGCTGTAAAGAATGGCGAAAAATGCGGCGATGATAAGCAATTTGATCAGCATGAGCTACGTTGACCTGCGCGAGGTGAGGGGCGGCGGTCGTGATATATAGTCTGCTCCCAACCGCGTGGAGGAGGGTGTTGCCGGATGGGCAGGCGTCCAAACATCTATTTTATGGGATTTGGCCTGAGTTGACGCGTTTTTTGGGTCGGGGCAGTTCTTGATAGTGAAAACGGCGCGCCGGCTTTTCCCGCGAGCACTGCTGATGGTTGCATGGGGGGGCGTTCTCGCCCTCTTGGTGGGATTGGCTTTATGGCAGGTGCAACGTGGACAGGAAAAAACGCGCCTGCTGGCAGATTTCACTGCTTCTCGCGCCGCTCCGCAGCAACACGAAATGGATGTTCATCAGGCGCGCGCCCTGCTTGGACAAGAGACGGTATTCGTTAGGGCCTGTTTCCAAGGCCATTTCGTGGCGGACCACCAGTTCCTGTTGGATGGGCAGACGCAGGCCAGCCAAGTGGGGTTTGATGTCTGGACGCCGTTGGAACGCCCTTCAGGTGAAACGCTGATAGACAACCGCGGCTGGGTCGCTCAAGACTCAGAGCGTCATCCCTTGGTGGCGCTGGCCGTCGGGAATGGCGAGCGCGAAATGTGTGGCACGCTGGTCCGCTT
>JBAUIG010000379.1:0-2489 GCA_049682735.1 Candidatus Macondimonas sp.
TACCGACGGTGGTAATGCCGACCTGAATGGTGGAAAGAAAGTTGGAAGGGGACTCATGCAGGGCCAGGGCCGCGCTGGCGCCGGGGTGTTTTCGTTCGGCCAGGTTTTGCAGGCGAGCTTGACGCGATGAGACGACGGCCATCTCGGACAAGGCAAACAAGGCATTGAGCATGATCAGGAAAGGAAGAAGCAATAAGTCCATGTTAAGGGCTGCACATCGCCGCGTGACGGCGCCCAGCCTCGGGAAAAAGGGATTTCATCCTAAGACAGTTGGCGCAGGCGGGCAATCCTGCGCGCGCCACGACAATGGCGGACGATCTGATCGATCAGCAAGAAATGCTTAAGTGATGCTCTCAACCTGAATCCTGACAATTCCGTGAATCTTCATCAGAACATGCTTGGGGGGCAATCAAATGGTGTCTTCCCGCGGAAAGGGGAACGCTGTCCGTCGAGATCAGGTGCGGCAGGGGATCGTTCGGAGGCCGGACATGGCGATGATCAATTCCCGCGGTAGGCGGCTTGCCTGGGGTTGGTTGATGCTGCTCGGCGTGCAGATCGGTATGCCGCTCCAGGCCCAGGTGCGTCAGATCGATGACACTGGTCGCTGGGTGGAATTGGCGGCTCCGGCCCGCCGCATCGTCAGCTTGGCCCCTCATGTGACTGAACTGCTGTTCGCCGCCGGGGCGGGCAGTGGCGTCGTCGGCGGCGTTGCGTACAGCGACTATCCGCCCGAGGCCCGCGACTTGCCCTCGGTGGGCAGTTATACAGGCGTGGACGTGGAGGCTATCCTGGCGCTGCGGCCTGATCTGGTGGTGGGCTGGCAGGGTGGCAATGCACCGGATCAGCTGGAACTGCTCGCTCGCATGGGGCTGCCGGTTTATCGCAGTGATCCTCGGACACTGGCCGATATTCCTACCAGTCTGCGGCGGTTGGGGCAACTTGCCGGCACTGCGGATCAGGCCGAATCCGCGGCAGCTGCGTTTGAAGCCGGTCTTGCGACCCTGGCCGCAAGCCACCGGGAGGCACGCCGGTTGCGGGTGTTCTATCAGGTATGGGACACGCCCTTGATGACAGTCGGTGGCGACCATTGGATCAGCCAGGTCATCGCCCTTTGCGGCGGAGACAATCCCTTTGCAGGACTACGCACCCTTACCCCCACGGTGTCGTTGGAGGCGGTGCTGGCAGCGGCGCCGGAGGTGATCCTGGCCGGCGGCATGGCGGGCACAGAGCCGGCCTGGCTGGCGCGCTGGCAAGCTTGGCGCGCCCTGCCGGCGGTGCGCGGTGGGCATGTCTACGCCATCAATCCCGATTGGTTGCAGCGGGCGGGTCCGCGCCTGCTGGATGGCGCCCGAGCAGTCTGCGCGGATCTGGATCGGGCACGCGCTGATCCGACGGCGTCGCATCGTTCCGTGCCGACACCATCTCGCTGAATCATGGCCGTGCTTCGGTGGACTGGATGTCTGGAGCCAGATGGCTGCGTTTTGCACATACCCGCTACGCCGTGCCGCAGTTCGGCAGTCAGGGCAGCAGGAGCAATTTGCCCGTGGTCTGGCCGCTTTCCAGTGCCCGATGGGCGGCAGCAGCTTCGGTCAAGGGGAAGGTCTGGTCCACCAGCAGTTGCAGCCGCCCCGCCTGCAGATTGGCGAACAGGGCTTCGGCATGCCAAAGCAGCGCTGCGCGCTCGGCGATGTAGTGGAACAGGCTGGGGCGGGTGAGGAAAAAAGAACCCGCGGCCAGGCGGGCAGGATCCACCAGCGCCACCGGGCCACTGGACTGACCGAACAGCACCAGCATGCCCCGGCGCGCGAGTACGGCCAGCGAGCGGTCGAAGGTGGCCGCGCCAATGCCATCGAAGACCGCCCGCACGCCCGTGCCATCCGTCCAGTCCAGACAGGTCGCCACGACATCCTCCCGGCTGCGGTCGACCACCCGCTCGGCCCCCAGATCCCGTACCAGATCGACCTTGCCCGCACTGCCGACCGTGGCGATCACGCGCGCGCCCCGCGCCCGGGCCATCTGGATCAGCAGTCGACCCACCCCGCCGGCCCCGGCGTGGACCAGAATCTGATCTCCCGGCGCCAGGGGGCAGGTTTCGCTGGTCAGGATCTGCGCCGTCAGACCCTGCAGCAGTACGGTCGCTGCCTGCTGCGCCGTGACCTCCGGCGGCAGCGGGATCACCCGTTCGGCAGGGATGGCGGCCTGTTCGGCATAGCTGCCCGCGACCCCCACCCAGGCCACGCGATCCCCGATCCGGAACGCCGTGACCTCCGCGCCCAACGCACACACGGTACCGGCGCCCTCCACACCCGGCGTGAACGGGAGAGGTTGCGGATACAGGCCGCTGCGGTGGTAACAGTCGATGAAATTGACGCCCGCGGCTTCCACCGCGACGACGACCTCGCTCGGTGCCGGGACAGGATCGGGCACGATTTCGGCAGTCAGGACGTCCGGGCCGCCGGTACGATGGATGCGCATGGCCTGCATGAGCG
>JBAUIG010000380.1:0-3247 GCA_049682735.1 Candidatus Macondimonas sp.
CGTCACCAGGTCCCGCACCCGCTCGCTGCATATTTCCCGGACGGGATTCGAGGACGGCCTGTCCGGGGTGGTGTTTTCCTCTGGTGTCACCGTCGCCGTACGCCTCACCCAGGGGTGCTCCCCGCTGTGTCATGGACCGGGCCAGACGCCGGTGCGCCATCGGGTCACGGCGGCGGAAGGCAATGTGATCATCAGCCTCGACGGCCGTCCGGCGCTGGATGTGTTGTGCGAGGACATCGGCACGACCGTCGAGGAGGCCGACCTGCACGAGATCGCCCACAGCATCCATGTGGGGCTGCCGGTGCCGTGTTCGGATACCGGGGATTACCTGGTGCGCAATCTGCTGGGCCTGGATGCAACCCGCAAGCGGCTGGCCATCGGGGATTATGTGGAAACCGACCAGTCCATCCTGTTCTGCCGACGCGATGTCCAGACCGCTCACGAAGACTTATTGCGCATGCTGGACCACATCCGGTCCGGCCTTGCGGGGCCACCCCGGGGGGGATTGTATTTTTCCTGTCTGGGGCGCGGTGAGCGCCTGTTTGGTCGTCGCTCGGCGGAGCTGTCCATCATCAGCGAGCGACTCGGGGATGTGCCACTGGCCGGTTTCTTCTGCAACGGGGAGATCGCCCACGACCGCCTGTATGGCTATACCGGCGTGTTGCTGTTGTTTACCTGAACCCCCAAGCCGACAAACCCGAGGGCAGCTCAAAGACGGCTGGCGCGATGGAGCGCCTGATCATGAGCCGTACCGCTGAGGGTGGCAATCAATTGGATGGGCAAGCCTGTGCAGGTCCAAGCGCCCGCTCAGGCTTCTGGCCGTGGTGGGCGGGTGCAACGCGGGCGTCCCCTGGCTTTGATGGCGCGAAGATCAGTTCCGGGATGACGACTTCCCAGCGCGGGCATTGGAGATGCCTGCGATAGCCCTCGTCGCTGTCCTGTTCCCGACGCACCAGGACGGCAGCTACCCGAGCGCCTCGGCATTCCATGTTCGATGGGAGCTGATAAGCCTGCGCCAGCCGTCCGACCACTCGGCCTTGGCAATCCTTCAGCCGCCTTTGCCCATCCTGGATATCCAGGGACAGGGCATCGCCGGGCTGCAAGGCGGCAAGGGCCGCATGAATGGCATGGTCCGGCGAAACACGGCCGGCATGGCCCAGATCCACGTCCTTGAGGGTCAGTTGCTCGTGGCGATGGGCGAGTTCGGGCGTGGGTGCGGGCAACAGCACCGGTTCACGCCGCAGGGCGATTTCCTCCGGCAAGTGATCAAGGAACCGATGCGGCTTCCCGTCCAGGCGCGCCAGGGTGAGCGTTTGCCGCGCCCGGGTCATGGCCACATAGTAGAGCCGGCGCGCCGCATCGGTGTCCTCGTCGACGCCGGGTCTTTCCCAGCCGCCGTCCAACACGGCGACATGGTTGAACTCCAGTCCCTTGGCGCCATGGGCCGTCACCAGCAATAGGCCCGTTTGCCGACGGCGAATATCCCGGCCCCAATCCGCCAGCCAGCCGATCAAGTGTTGTGTGGGTAGCTCGGCGCCTCCGGTTTCCAGGCCATGTGCCTCAACTGCTTCACTCAGCAAGGTCCACCACGGATTGGCCGGCTGGCGGAACAGCCAGTCCAGGACGCTTTGGGTTTCCACGAGGGTGCGTCCAGCGGCCCGCAACCAGTCCAGCAGTGCCTGGGTCTCCCGCAAACTCCAGAAAGGAACCCTGTTCTCATTGGCCATTTGCACGGGAATGCCGTGATGTTCACAGAAATTGCGCAGCGGTTGCAGAAGCTGCCATTCGCGAGCGATCACGGCACAAGCCGCCCAATTCCAGTCCGGCGCAAGGGCGGCCAGGCGCTGCAATTCCGTCATTACGGCGACGGCCTGGGTGATGGCGTCGCAGCCCGCCGGCAAGATCTGGACCCGGCCTTGACCAATCGGATCGCGATCCTGCCAGTCGCCGCCCGCAGGCGCACGGCGCCGGGCGCGGTCCAGGGTAATGGGATGCTCGGCTTTCAGGCGCTCGGCGGCAGGCAGGATGAGCGCGTTCGCCGCGGCAATGATGTGGCCGGTGGAACGGTAGTTTTCCAGCAGATAGGCCGGCTTGGCTTGATAATCGGATTCAAAGCGGTGGATGAATTCGACCGCAGCGCCGTTGAAGGCATAGATGTTCTGGTCATCATCACCCACCGCGAACAGGCTCAGCTTGCGATCCTCATCCTGCAGGCTGCGGCCCGCCAGGGCGGCGATCAGCTCATATTCATCCGGTCCGATGTCCTGGTACTCGTCCACCAGGATCCAGCGAAAACCGGTCAGCAGTCGGTCGCGTTGTTCGTCGGCCTCCTCCGGCGGCAGTCCTTCGCCCTTGAGCAGCGCCAGTGCCTCGCGCAATACCTGCTTGAAATAGTCCGAGTCGCGTTCCTTGTAATGTTCACGCAGGCTGGCGCCCACCAGCCGCATGGCGAAGGCGTGGCAGGTGAGGATCATCACCCCTTGCGCGTCGTCTCCCACCAGATCGCGCAGGCGCTGGCGGATCTGCACCGCCGCGTGATGGTTGTAGGCCAGTGCCAGGATGCTGTGGGAACGCTCGCGCCGCACCCGGAGCAGATAGGCAATGCGGTGTACCAGAATGCGGGTCTTGCCCGATCCGGGTCCCGCCAAGACCAGCACATTGGCTTGATCGCGATCATCGGTGACGATGCGTTGTTGCGTCGGGCTGTTGAGCGCTGTCACGATCGCTTGCCAGGACGCGGGCGTGGTCTGGCGCGCCAGATCCTGTTCCCGGTCGGGCAGCCAGCGCTGCAGGAAGGCCGCCTGGGGCAAGTTGAAGTAATCCATCATCAGCCGCAGCGCCTCGCCCAGCGCCAGCAGGGCGCGTCGGACGTATTCGGCCATCACATGGATCTGGAGTGTCTGCTCTTCGTAGTGCAATTTCAGGGGCTTGAAGTCGGCCTGGGTAAACCTGCCACGCTCAGGGGCCAGTTTGAGGGTCATGGCCGGCCGGAAGATCGCGAGTCCCTTGCCGAGCCGCAGGATCTCCTGCTCATGCAGCCACAACAGCGCTCGATCGAGCAATTTCGACACATCCTTCATCTCTGCCTTGAGGACCAGATCCGCTTCGATGGCGGCCATTAGCTTGCCCATGGTGGTCTCGGCGAGAAGATCGGTTCCTCGGGCGCCCGGTGGCAGGGCGGCGAGCCAATGGTCCAACAGGCGTTCGGCGGCGGCGCGGCGCCGTTCGGCGGTCTTTTCCAGCGCCG
>JBAUIG010000381.1:0-2844 GCA_049682735.1 Candidatus Macondimonas sp.
GGACGATGCTCAAGCGACGCAGCGAGATTTTCATGTTCGGCACGTCCCGCGGCATTCCGCGCAGGGCAGCCAGGGCATCGAACGGCGTCCACGCCGGACCGGGCAGCACCGGGCGCGGCTCTTCCGCCGTCTTCTTGAGATGGGGCCGGCTCAATGGCCGCCCGATCCAGCCGCTACTGGGCTCGTTCAGGATGTCGAAACCGATCACATGTGGGAGATGGGCGATCCGCTCTGCCAGCGCGCGCTGGGCCCCGAAAAAATGCCCCTGGAGATAGTCCTGGACATTGCGCCCGTCGATCTGAAAATCCGGGGTAAAACGCGCGCCCCCGAAAAACAGCGTCCACATCACGCCATTGATCGGCATGTTGTAGTTATTGGCCCAGCTCATCTGAGCGTAGCGCTCCGGCTGGCGCGGCCGGGGATCGGCGTAATCGTAGGCGGCCTGCATCACGTGAGCCGCATCAGCGGCGGGAAAGCGGGTGAAATCCAGCCCCACCGCCTCGAACACCCAGCCCGGCGCGCCGTCTCCCCCGGTCATGCGGCTGAACACGTCCTGGTGAAAATCCACCAGCACATACAAACCATGGGCGCCGGCCCGCTCGCAGATCTGGGCGTAATAATCCAGATAGGTCTCGTCATAGAGACCGGGACCGGCGTGCTCGACCGCTTCCCAGGTGGTCAGCAGGCGCAGGCTGTTGAACCCCCAATGGCGCAGGCGCCGGAAATGGGTATCGGCCTCGGCCAGCGGGAAGGGTCGCCCGATGAAGGACACCGTGCGGTGATCGGCGAAATCGGTGGGAAGATGGGTACCGCCATGGGGAAACGGCACCTTGCTGTCACCCCCCAGATTGACGCCCCGCAGCATCACCTGGCGGCCGTTGGTATCGAAAAACCGATCACCCCGCACCGTCAAGCGGGGTAAAGCCTCAAGATTCATGCAAGCCTCCATGGCTAAACAAAGCTGCGCTCGATCCCTGCGCTTGATCCCTGCGCCGGATCCTTGATCCTAGCAGCGGCGCAGCGATTGCGCGCTAGTTCAGCAACATGGCAAGCCGGGCCCGCATCCGCCGCACCACCGGATGCTCCGTACCCACGAAATCAAAAACCCGCAACAAGGCCTTGCGGGCGCCGTCGTCCCGGAAGCTGCGATCCAGACGCATGATCGCCAGCAGCTCTTCCATGGCGGTTTCCGGATCACCGCCCAAGGCACGCCAGATGGCCAGATGATAGCGGGCGTCCAGATCATCGGGCGCGCGGCTCAGAGTGTCCTGCAATGCCTGCGGCGCCGGACCTTGGGCAATCAGATCGTTGAGATCCAGCCAGGCCACCAAAGCAGCAGCCTCCAAGCCGCCGCGCACCTCGGCGGGCAGGTCGGCGAGGCGCTGGCGCGCGCCCTCCACATCGCCGCGCAACGCCGCCACCCGCGCAAGACCAACGGCGGCCTGGGCATTGCCTGGCTCCTCCGCCAGCGCTGCCGCCAACAGACGTTCCGCGGCGTCCAACTGACCCATATCCAGGGCCTGCAGTCCTTCCTCAAGCGTCGAAATGGGGGGCGGCTCGATGCCATGGTGAGCCAGCAGCGCGCGAATGGCAGCTTCCGGCTGAGCGCCTGTAAAGCCATCCACGGGCTGGCCATCCTTGTACAGCAGCACCGTGGGCACACTGCGCACCCCATGATGGCTGGCCAGCATGGCCTCCTTGTCGATGTCCACCTTGGCGAGCAGGAAAGCGCCACCGTAATCCAGCGCCAGTTGTTCCAGGATGGGTTTCAGCGTCTTGCAGGGCGCACACCAGGTGGCCCAGAAATCCACCAGCACCGGCTGGGTGCGGGACGCCTGCATCACCTGAGCCTGGAAATCCGCGGTGGTGACATCGAAGCTGTGAGCGGCCGTATTCATCGCATTCATGATCCCGTGGTTTGCTTAGAGAGAATGACCGATACGGCCACTCCCGCTATTCAACCCGAATGCCCTGATCGCTGGCAACTGGCCATCACCCCAAAAAAACGCCGGGGATGACCCGGCGCCATAAACCCTTAAGCGGGCATCCCTGCCCAGGGCAAGTTGCGGAGACAATGACCTGGATTCAGAAGCGCATGCCCGCGCCGAGCATGACAACGACAGGATTGATATCAACGTCGGTCTTGAGCGTTCCCGCTCCAGCCGTTTTCAGTGTCGCCTCGGTTTCGATGTCCACATACCAGACGCTGGTGTTGATGAACCATGTGTCGTTCAAGCGCCAGTCAGCGCCCGCCTGCAGCGCGCAGCCCCAGGAATCATCCAGCGAGATCCTGGTCTTGCCCACGATGGATTCCAACTCTCCGTCAGCGTCCTCGCTCATGAAAGTGGTGTAGTTCACGCCGGCACCCACATAGGGCTGTACCCAGTCCACGCCAAGCTGGGGATACCATTGAAGCGTCAGCGTGGGCGGCAGGTGCTTGACGCTGCCGATCTCGACGCCATCCAGGGCGCCTTCCCCCTTGATGTCATGCTCGAACGGCAAGGCGGCCAGCAACTCCACGCCGATCTGCGGCGTGATCAGGTAAGTCACGGAAAATCCCAGACTCACGCCGTCATCGACCGAAACGCCACTCCCCGGAATGGGGCGCACCGCGCTGCTGTCGTCGTTGGGAAGCACCCAGGTCGGCCCTGCCCGCACCAGCACATCGCCGGCCTCATAGGCACTCGCCACTCCCGAAAAGCCGAGGGCGGACAACACCGCCATCGCCCCCAATTGACGCCCTGTGATTCGTGTCATGGTTCACCCACCTTGTGTTATTGGATCGCAACCGCCTCGACGGCTTGGTTGTGACCTTAAAGCGTGGGCGCATGGACGGCATTGATG
>JBAUIG010000382.1:0-4098 GCA_049682735.1 Candidatus Macondimonas sp.
TTTCCACCACCGGCTTGCCCACGCAATGATCCTTGAGCGTCGCGGGACTGAAATCAAACCGGAACGAGGTGACCGGCGTCATCTCGGTCTGGCCAAAGCCATCGGCAATGACCACGCCGGGGAAGGCTGCGAAGATCCTGCGTTTGAGTGCGGCCGGACACACTCCGGCACCCGTGGCACAGGCCACTACGGAACTGCGATCAAAGCGCTCAATGCCCGCATAATCGACGAGCATGCGCCAGGCTGTGGGCACATTCCCCAGCAGCAAGGGCCGCTCCTGTTCGACCAGCTTGAGTACCGCTTCGGGATCGAAACTGACACCACGCGGCATCACCAGCGTCATGTTGCCCAGCAGTGGCGCGAGCACGGCCAGTTGATAGGCCGCGTCATGGAACATGGGGAATGAGGGCATCATGGCCTTGATCGGCTGACGTGCCCCCAGCCGCACCGCCAGTGCACTGCCGATCAGGCGGTCGGCGAGCCGGATGATGCCCTGTTGCAGCCAGCGCCGCCCCAGCACATAGCGCACGGCGCGCGATTGAATCAGGCTCACGGCTGGACCCGGCAGGCGATGCCGCAACATCGCGTCCAGATCAGGCGTCACCTGGAAATGACCGAGCTGCCTCACCACCGTGCGCACAATCGATTGCACCATGCGCACATGGTTGCCGTAGGTCAGCATCACGCCTTTGGGCAGGCCCGTGGTGCCCCCCGTGTAGCACAGCACACAGGTGTCCTCCAGATGGGTTGGGCCAACCGGAAAGTCGACGCCGTGGCGGGTCATCAGCGCTTCGTATTCCAGCGCGTCAGGAAACTCCGGGGTGTCCAGTCCGACGTAGTGCGTCACCGTCGGCATCTGATCACGCGCGCCAGCGACCGCCTCCATCCAAAGGCGTTCGAACAAAAAAGCCTTGGCCTGGCAATGGTTCGCCTGATAGGCAATCTCGCGGGCGGTGAAGCGGTAGTTCATGGGCACCGGAATCGCGCCCAGTTTCTGCACGGCATAATTGGCTTCGAAAAATGCCGGACAGTTGTGGAACATCAGCACCACCCGATCCCCTGGCCCGATGCCCAGCGCTGCCAGGGCACTGGCCAGGCGGCTGGCGCGTTCATTCAGCGCCTGCCAGGTGACGCGTTGGTCACCATATACCAGAAACACCCCCTGCGGATTGTGGCGCACACAGCGTTGCAGGGCATCTTCCATGAAATTCCGGATCATGATCTCCTCCTCCCTGAGGAACCCCTGGTCGGGGATGCGGTCTTATTGTCGGTACCAATAAAGTATAGAAATTCACCCAACTTTTTCTGCATTCAATCTGCTTGCAATTGCCTTAAAGGAGATAAGATGGACCTGTTACGCATCATCATTGCTGTGTTATTGCCGCCTCTTGGCGTGTTCTTGCAAGTCGGTTTTGGCGGCGCCTTCTGGCTCAATATCTTGTTGACGCTGCTGGGTTATTTTCCAGGGCTGATACACGCCATCTGGATCATTGCCCGGCGCTAAGTCCACCGATAGATGATTCCAAGGTAACTTGAACATGGCTTTTACCTTCTCCACTGACCGGCACTAAAGTCAGGGTTCGGACACGTAAACCGTGTTGAGACACCTGCGCCAACCAACGCAGCAGGCTCTCGTAAGGCAGTGCCATGAAGCTGATCTGGACACCTGCGTCGCCTTGACTTTGCGCTTGTCGCACAAAAGGCTCAAGTTCCATGTCGCGGATGAGTTGCTGCACGATCAGCAAGGGGCTCTCGGCCGACCTAATCACATTCTGCGTTCCGTCACGCAGGGTAGCCACTTCCTTGGCGGCCTGTTGCATTTCCCGCATTTGCTCGCGCTGGGCGAGTACCGTCGTCTCAAGGGCACGCAGCCGTTCCATGCCTGGACGGATGACTCCCACGATCCAACCGGTAACGACCACTGCCAGCACTCCCAAGATCAATAGGTGTTGCTCACGCGGCGTCCGCAGCGACCACCATTCCCGCGCCCTCATGGCAGGGCCTCCACCCTAATGCGGGCTCGGGTGGCGCCATTCTCGGCACTGGCCGAAAGCCGACTCATGCGTACCCGCGCCTCGCTCAATGGCGCGGATAAAGCTTCAAGGGCCGCCAGGTCAGCGGTACGCACAGCCATTTCGAGTACACCATCCTGATAGCGGAGATCGTCCAAGGCGTAGCCCGGCAGCCCGGTCAGCGGTCCGGAAACTGCCCCCAGCAGACGCAGCAGCGGATCAACACCGCTGGATTGGCGTAATCGTCCCAATTGCTGGGCCATCTGTGCAGGGGGATCTACCACCCTTCGCGCCTCCGGAAAATTCTCCCGATAGAGCGTTTCCATCTGCGCAGCCAGCTGGGTCCGCTCCCGATCCAGGATATGGACCCGATACCCGACTAATCCGCCGGCAAGCACGCCCCACAGCGCTAGTAGCGCCAAGGGCCAGCGCCAGCGCTGGACTAGATCGCCCATTATCGTCGAGCCACCACCAGTCGAGGCATCATCCAGCGCCAGTGTGGTAGCCGCGTCCAAAGCCTGGCCATCCCACGCCTCTGCGGGCGACATGGCCTCAAGCGTCCAATCTGCCAGCAGTGGCGCCAGCGCCTGCAATTCGGCCGCCTCGGCCACAAATCGCAACCGTTGCGGACGCGGCGCGGCATCCGCCAGCATCCGCCGCAACAAGGCTTCGAAGACCAGGCGCTCGCAACCCCATCCCGACCAAGGCCCTGTACGCACATTCACCTCGCCTTCCGGCTCCAGGGACACGGTCCAGCTTTCCGGCTCCCAGGCGAGCGCCAGGCAGGCGGGCACCAGTGAGGCAGCGCCCATCCCGGCCTGGATCAAGCGCGCACGCCAACGCGCCACGTCAGCCCGGGACGCGGCAAGCACGGGTACTCCGCCATCCCCCTGGCGCGGCCCGATGACGAAATGGTATTCCTCCACTTCACCGGGCAAGGATTCCTCCAGGGCATAGGGCACGGCCTGGGCAAGGGCGGATCGCCCGCGCACCGGCAATTGCAGCGTCTGCAGCAACAGACGCGAGGTGGGTGCCAAGGCCCACACCGGACCCGATCCCAACGCTGTCACGTCCGGCAGTTCGACCTGCCAGTCCGGCATCGCCGCATGCGCATCGATCCGCCTCCAGCGCAGCGGCGCCGTGTCATCCGCCGGCAGACGGACCAACCAGCCGGTCATCTGTTTCCATCCTCCGCATGCGCCGCCATACCAACACCCGCTCTCCCTTGCGCCACAGTTCCGTCTGGTAATGCCATTCGCTCCGCCCCACCGTCACCGTCGTTTCCAACAGAAAGAAATCACTCCCGATCCCCACCAGATCGCGCATCTCCTCGGGCGTGCCCGGCGCCGCGGCGAACCAGTCCTGGGGGCTGGCAAAAGGCGACTGCAGCCGAAGCCGTGCTAGCGCGTCGCCGCCTCTGCCACCCGACAGAATCTCCAGCAGCAGGGGGGAGGCCGTATTCACATTGATGACAGCCTGTTCCGGCAAGGCAGTCACCTGGGATACCAAGCGGGCCAGCGCCGCGCCGTCCACGCCGGCGATCCCGCGTAACTCCTGCACCGAAGCCAAAGCGGCATTGGCCGGCCGATAAGCCGGTTCGGCCCGCAGGTAGAATGCATCTTCCCCACCACCCGGCAGTGCCACGCCATCCGCATCGATCCAGTCTACGACCGCCTCGGGCCGCACTGCAGGCAGTTCCAATTGCAGCAACAACCGCTTGAACAAGGCGATGGCGGCGGGATTGGCTTGTCCACCTGCGACCAGCGTGTTGAGGTTGAAGCGTCCCTGCAAATCCACCAGCGTGCCGGCCACCGTACCCCCCGGCACCAGCAGCGTGCGGGCCGGACGCGCCCAGGCCTCGCCGAGATGGTCCACCGCGCCCAGCTGGCGATCGCGGCGCAGCGTTGCCACCGCCCAGGCCTCCATACCGGCGACGTAGAGGTCTGCCTGCCCTTCCTCCAGCATCGCCCCGGTCCGACCAGCGAAGCCAAGGAGCCGGTCAAGCCAGGCGACGGCCAATACGGTCGCGATTGCCGCCAGCAGCACCGCTCCCAACAGGGCCACCCCCCGTTGCGGGGCCTTGCGG
>JBAUIG010000383.1:0-10583 GCA_049682735.1 Candidatus Macondimonas sp.
GTGTGCCGCGAATCACTGAGCGAGCTGACCAGCGCCATCGCCATGAGCCGCTGTCAGGACAAGTATGTGACGCATCGCTGGCTGAGCAAGGCCAATCTGCGGACTCCGGCCTTTCAGCTTGCCGGGACTGCGGAGGAGAATCGTGCCTTTCTGGAAGAGCACAGCCGGGTGGTGGTCAAGCCCAGCATTGGCGAACAAGGCAAGGGCGTTACCATCGGGGTCGATAATGAAGCCGATCTTGCGGACGCCATCGAGCTGGCAAGCCGCTTCGGTGAGCGCGTATTGCTCGAGTCCTGTCATCCCGGTCAGGATTTGCGCGTGGTCGTGATCAACTATCGTGTTGTCGCTGCAGCGATTCGCAAACCGGCGCAGATCCGCGGTGATGGCATCCATGACGCCCGCACCTTGATCGAAAAGCAAAGCCGGCGCCGTGCCGCGGCCACCGGTGGAGAAAGCTGCATCCCACTCGATGCCGAGACCGCACGCCGGCTGGCCGCCAGCGGCTATACGCTGGATTCGATCATCCCCGAGGGTGAACAGGTCGAGGTGCGCAAGACCGCCAATCTGCATACCGGCGGAACCATCCATGATGTTACCTCGATCCTGCATCCCCGCCTGGTCGAGGCATCGGTTCGCGCCGCGCGGCGTCTCGATATCCCAGTGGTTGGCCTGGATCTGATGGTGCGTGCACCGGATCAACCCGACTATGTCTTCATCGAGGCCAATGAGCGGGTCGGCCTGGCCAATCACGAGCCCCAGCCAACCGCCGAATGTTTCATCAATCTCCTGTTTCCTCTGTCGGTCAAAAATGCCCGCCGTGATCCGGTCTATGGTCCTGGCGAGGAAGATTCGGCAGCATTCCCGGAGAGTCACCATCTGCAAAGGACACCATGATCGTCGCCAATCGCATCATCCAGACCCTCCTCGACCTGCTGGCCATTCCCAGCCCATGCGGTCTGACCGACGAGGTGGTGCACTACGTTGGCAAGGTGCTTGCCGAGATCGGGGTCGAGTATGAGATGACCCGACGCGGCACGATTCGCGCCCGGTTGCCCGGCCTTTCCGGCGGGCCGGCCCGCGCGGTGGTCACACATGTCGACACCATCGGCGCCATGGTGCGCTATATCCGGGAGGACGGGCGGTTGTTGGTGGCGCCGATCGGCCATTGGTCGAGCCGCTTTGCCGAAGGGGCGCGCGTCACGTTGTTCAGTGAATCGCGCAGCTTTCGCGGCTGCCTGCTTCCAACGGTGGACTGGGGCGTTTCACGTGATCAGGGCGTGGACCAGGTGCCGACCGATTGGGACCATATCGAGCTGCGTCTCGAAGAGGCCGTGTTCAATGGCGATCAGGTGCGCCAACTGGGCATCGACATCGGCGATTTCATCGCCCTCGAAAGCAATCCAGAGGTGCTCGAAAACGGCTACATCGTCGGCCGCAATCTCGACAATAAGGCCGGGACTGCCTCGGTTCTGGAGCTGCTGCGGCATCTGGTGGAAAGCGAGATTCCGGTGACCCATGACACCTATATCATCTTCACTGTCAATGAAACCACCGGTGGCGGCATGGGCAGCGCCATTTTGCCCGAGGTTTCCGAACTGCTGACGGTGGATTTCGAGTCGGTCAAGCCAACGGAAAAAAGCCCCTTCAAGCGGGTCACCCTGGCCAGCGGTGATGCCAGCGGTCCCTATGACTATCATCTCACCGAGCATCTGCACCGGCTGGCGGTCGAAGGCAACATTCCGCTGCAGCAGAAATACCTGCGCGCTTTCCATAGCGACGCGGCGGCGGCCTTGGTGGCCGGGCATGATGTCCGCACGGCCGTGATCGCCTATGCCGGGGATGCATCGCACAGCATCGAGCGCACGCATATCGAAAGCCTGACCAACGTGGTCCGCATGCTCGAGGCCTACACCACCCGTGAGCCGACTTTCCCTGCCGACGCCGAGTTGACCAGTGTCGAGCGTTTTCCCCGCCAGATCGACGCCCGGACCCTGCCTCGCCATCGTATCGAGACGCCCGATCCTGCCACCGTGATCGAGCCATCATCCGAAAACAACGAGGCTTGAGGCGATGCACGTATCGGGGGTAATTGATCCGGATTACCTGCGCCAGCGCTTGTTGGACATGCTCGCGATTCCGAGCCCCACCGGCTTTACCAACGAGCTGTCGCGCTATGTCTGCAGAGAGCTGGCGGCGCTTGGCATCGACCACCAGCTGACCCGTCGCGGCACCATCATCGCCCACCTGCCCGGCGAAGAACGCACCGTAGCGCGCGCAGCGGTCAACCATATCGACACCATCGGCGCCGTGGTCAGCGAGCTCAAATCCAATGGCCGACTGGGACTGACGCCGGTTGGCACCTGGTCCAGCCGGTTCGCAGAGGGCGGACGGGTATCCGTGTTTGCCCGCAACCGGATCTACCGCGGCCAGGTGCTCCCCCTGCTCGCCTCTGGCCATGCCTTCAACGAACGCGTCGATACCCTGCCGGTGGCCTGGGACCAGGTCGAAGTGAGGCTCAACGAACGCTGCCATACCAAGGCCGATCTCATCGATCTGGGTCTGCGCAGCGGTAATTTCGTAGCCTTCGACCCCGATCCGGAAATTTCCGAGAGTGGCTACATCGGATCCCGCCACCTGGACAACAAGGCCGGTGCCAGCGCCCTGCTCACTGCACTCAAGGCCATCGGCGAGAGCGGCCGCCGTCCAGCAATCGATTTTCAGGCGATCTTCACCATCACCGAGGAGGTCGGCACCGGCGCTGGATCATCGCTGTCGAGCGAGGTCATCGAATTTGTCGGGATTGACATCGGCCCCGTGGCGCCGGGACAAAATGCCCGTGAAACCGGGGTGACACTATGTGCACAGGACACCAGCGGGCCATTCGACTACCACATGCTGCGCAAGCTGCGCGGGCTGTGTCGGGAGCACGACATCGCACATCAGATCGACGTGTTCCGCTATTACTATTCCGATGCCAACTCGGCGGTGAAAGCCGGCCATGATGTGCGCGATGCCCTGATCACCTTCGGCACCGACGCGACACATGGCTATGAGCGCACCCACCTCAGCAGCCTGTCGTCCATTGCCCAGTTGCTGTTCGTCTATGCCTTCAGCCAACCCATCGGCCTGCCGCGACCACAGCGCGTTGCGCCCAAAACCATATCGATCGTCTCCTGAAAATGGCGGCAATTGAGCCTGACTCGGTGGAGTTGCGCCTCATTTAACGGCTAGCAGAGCACTTGGCATCCCGCCTTCTGGGCAGCAAGAACGACCGTTACGACAATGCCAGGACTGAGATGATCAATGGGCGCGCAAGGACAAGGTGATTCTTTTATCGCCCCTGCCAGGCATGAAGCAGCAGAGCTGGCAAGCTGGAACGGTGGCGAGGTTAAACCATCACCAGCTGCTTAAACCAATCTAGAGAATCTGGGGCAAACGACTATCGGCAACTCGCCAGTCAAGTCACCTTGCTGGTGACGGCCAGACTTAACCAACCGGCCTCCATGAAAACCTGGGTCGTTCAGTTCGGATCAGCGGCGGGCGCGGAAGAAATCGCGCAGCAGGGCGCTGCACTCGATCGCCAGCACACCGCCCTGGACCTGCACATGGTGGTTGAGACCGCTGTTGCCGAAGGCATTGAGCAGGCTGCCCGCCGCGCCGACCTTGGGGTCGGTGGCACCGTAAACCAGCCGCGCAATGCGGGCATGGAGCATGGCGCCGACGCACATCAAACAGGGCTCGAGGGTGACATACAGACAGGTGCTGGGCAGACGGTAATTGTCCATGAGCTGGCTCCCCGCGCGCAGGGCCAGGATCTCAGCGTGGGCGGTGGCGTCGCGCCGCCCGATGGGCTGGTTGAACCCTTCCCCGACAATGGCGCCGTCCCGCACCAGCACCGCCCCGACCGGGACTTCGCCCAGGGCTTCGGCCTGACGGGCCAACGCCAGCGCACACGCCATGAAGACCCGGTCCTCGGCCGATGGGTTCGGCGCGTTCGGGCGGGCGTCGCCGGTCGATTCGATGGGCGGCTTCATGAGTGCCCCGAACGGACCCGGTTCACCCCAGCAGCCGCTCCAGCACCTGTTCATAGATGGCAGCGAGTTGGTCGAGCTCGGCCACGTCCACCCATTCGTCGATCTGGTGGATGGAGGTGTTGACGGGACCCAGTTCGACCACCTGCGGGCAATAACGGGCAATGAAGCGGGCATCGGAAGTACCGCCGATGGTGGAGCATTCCGTTTGACGGCCCGTGACAGTCTCGATCGCCGCCCGAACCGTGTCAACCAGCAAGCCGGGCGCGGTCAGAAAAGGTTCGGCGCCCAGCGTCCAGTCGATATGAAAATCCAGACCGTGTTGCGCCAGCAGCGCCTCGGTCCGTTCCCGCAGACGCGCTGCCGGGCTGCCGGGATTGAAACGAAAGTTGAACTGCACGTTCAACGTGCCGGGGATGACATTGCCGGCCCCGGTCCCCGCATGGAGATTGGAAACCTGCAGGGTAGTGGGCGGGAACTCAGGCGTGCCTTTATCCCAGCGTTCGGCGACCAGATCGCTCAGGGCTGGGAGGACAAGGTGAATGGGATTAATAGCCTTCTGGGGGTAAGCCACATGTCCCTGCACCCCACGCACCGTGAGGTTGCCGCTCAGTGAGCCCCGCCGGCCGTTTTTTATGATGTCGCCCAAGGCGCGTTCGCTGGTGGGCTCGCCCACGATGCACCAGGTCGGTATGTCGCCACGCCGGGCCAGTTCTTCCACCACGCGGACGGTGCCGTCCACCGCCGGGCCTTCCTCGTCGCTGGTCAGCAGCAGCCCGATGCGTCCGTGCGGAGCCTGATTGCGGCCTAAGTAGGCGGTTATTGCACTCACCATGGCGGCGAGACTGCTTTTCATGTCGGCCGCGCCGCGACCGTAGAGCAGGCCATCGCGTACGGTCGGTGCAAAGGGCGGCGAGGTCCATAGCTCCTCAGGGCCGGTGGGCACGACATCGGTATGGCCGGCGAAGGCGAGCAGCGGGCCGCTTTCGCCCCAGGTTGCCCACAGGTTGCGCACTGCACCAAACTGCAATGTCTCGCATCGAAAGCCGAGCGGACGCAGATGCGCGCTGATCAATTCCTGGCAGCCAGCGTCCTCTGGTGTCACGGAGGGATGCGCGATCAGGGCCTGGGCCAACTCAAAGGTCGTGGTCATGGCCTCAGTCCACGTCGCGCAACAGTTGGTTGATGCCGACCTTGGCGCGGGTCTTTTCATCGACCTGTTTCACGATGACGGCGCAATAGAGGCTGTAGCGCCCATCGGCCGAGGGCAGGCTGCCGGAGACCACCACGGCGCCGGCCGGCACACGGCCGTAACTGACCGTTCCGGTCTGCCGATCGTAGATGCGTGTGCTCTGGCCGATGTAGACGCCCATGGAAATGACAGCGCCGCGCTCGACGATGACGCCCTCGACGATTTCTGAACGGGCGCCGATGAAGCAATCGTCCTCGATGATGGTCGGCGCCGCTTGCAGTGGTTCCAGCACACCGCCGATGCCGACGCCGCCCGAGAGGTGCACATTGCGGCCGATCTGCGCGCAGGAACCGACTGTGGCCCAGGTGTCGACCATGGTGTTTTCGCCCACGTAGGCACCGATGTTCACATAGCTCGGCATCAGCACGGCGCCGCGCGCGATATAGGCGCCGCGCCGCACTGTGGCGGGCGGCACCACGCGCGCACCCAGGTTGCGGAAGTCGGCTTCGGAAAAGCCGGCGAAGCGGGTGGGAACCTTGTCGTAGAAACGGCCGAAACCGCCTTCCATGAGCTGGTTGTCTTCCAGCCGGAAGGACAACAGCACGGCTTTCTTCAGCCATTCGTTAACCTGCCAGCCGCCGCCGGGCAGGGGCTCGGCGACACGGCGCTGGCCTTGTTCCAATAGCGCCAGCGCGTCCTGGACCGCGCGGCGGATCTCGGCGGGCGCATCCTGGGGCGTAAGCTGGGCGCGGCCCTCGAAGGCCGCTTCGATGGTCTGTTGCAATGCGGACATGGCCAGCCTCCGGGAGAAAAGGGCGGCCTATTCTAGCAGTCGGGCGCTCGGTTGACCGATCGGGTCCGTGGCGACTTTTTACTCCGTCGAATCATTCAGGGCTTCCGTCAGGACGGCAGTCAGTGTGGCGCGGATGGTGGGATCGTCAATGCGCCCCTGGGCATCCGTGATCCAGAACACGTCCTCGGCACGTTCGCCGATGGTGGCAATCTTGGCGGCATGCACCCGGATGCCGTGGCGCGCGAACACTTGCCCGACGCAGGACAGCAGTCCGGGTCGGTCGGCGGCGATGAGTTCCATGGCGGTATGGGGGCCCGGATCATGGCGGAAGTGGACCTGGGGGGGGGTATGAAACACTCGCGACTGCCGAGAGGACCGGCGGGTGACCAGGAAGCCGTCCACGGGCGGATTGTTGAGGATCCGCATCAGTTGCTCGCGTATTTCCTGCAAGCGGTGGTGATCATTGACGAAGCAGCCGTTCTGTTCCAGCACCATGAAAGTGTCCAGCGCCCAGCCATCAGCGGTGGAGCTGATGCGTGCGTCCTGGATGGTGAGCCCCAGTTGGGACAGAACGGCGCTGATCAGGCCGAACAGGTAATCCCGGTCAGGAAGGTAGAGGAAAATCGCCGTGCTGCCCCGATCGTTGTCAGGCCGCAACTGGATGACCGACACATGGGGGCGGCCAGCCAGCAGCAGGGCGCGGGTTTGCCAGGCGATTTCATCACCTTGGTGGCGCAGGAAATAGGCTTCCGGAAAGCCATCCCAGAGGGCCTCTGCGCGCCCTTGGTCCACGCCGCTGCGCGCCAGTTGACCCAGCGCCTCTTCCCGATTTTCCGTAGCCACCTCGGCGGCATCCAGCGGTCGATCCAGGCCGCGCTCGATGGCCTCGCGCGTCGCATGGTAAAGCTGGCTCAACAGGCGGAATTTCCAGTCGGTCAGCAGCGCCGGGTTGGTGCCGCGCATGTCTGCCACGGTGAGCAGGAACAGGTGGTCGAGCCGCAGCCGCGTTCGCACCTTGCGGGCGAAGGCGTGAATTTCCTGGGGATCGCTAATGTCCCGGCGCTGGGCGGTCATGGACATGAGCAAATGGTTGCGCACCAGCCACACCACCAGTTCGGTGTCGCGCTCCCCCAGCCCGTGACGGCGGCAGAAGGCACCGGCCAGTTGACCACCCACATCGGAATGGTCACCGCCCCGACCCTTGCCCATGTCGTGGTAGAGCCCGGCGATATAGAGCAGCTCGCGTTTGGGAATGCGCTCGACGATCTCGCTGCACAGCGGGTATTCGTGGGCGAACTCGGGCACGGTGATGCGGCGCAGGTTGCGCACCACGAACAAAAGATGCTGGTCCACGGTGTAGGCATGGAAGAGATCGAACTGCATGCGTCCCACCAGCATGCCGAACTCCGGCAGGTAGCGTGCGAGGATGCCGTAGCGGTTCATGCGCCGCAGTTCGTGGGTGATGCCGTGGGGCTGGCTCAGCATTTCCATGAACAGGCTGCGTGCCCGGATGTCGTCCCGGAAAGGTCCGTCGATGAGGTAGCGATGCTGGCGGATCAGACGGATGGTGGCGGCGCGTACACCCTGGATTTCCGGGTGTTCCATCAGTAGCAGAAAGATTTCCAGTAACGCAAACGGGGACCGGCGGAAGATATCGGGCCGGGTCACTTCGATATGGCCGTGGCGCACCTGGAAACGGGCATTCAGCGGGATCGGCGTCGCGTGGTCGTCGGGATGCAGCAACGTTTCGTCGAACAGTTGCAACAGCAGTTCGTTCAGCCGGCTGATGCGGGTGACGGTGCGGTAGTAGTGTTGCATGAACTGCTCGACGGCCAGGTTGTCGTCCTGATCGCAGTAGCCGAACAAACCGGCCAGTTTGAGCTGAACGTCGAACAGCAGCCGGTCTTCGCGACGGCCGGTCAGCATGTGCAGCGCCCAGCGCACGCGCCACAGGAATTGCTGGCTGTCGAGCAGTGAACGCAGCTCGCGCTCCGTCAAGAAGCCATGTTCGCGCAGTTCGTGCAGCGTCTCGGCCTGGAAATGACGCTTGGCCACCCAGCCGATGGTCTGGATGTCGCGCAGGCCGCCGGGGCTTTCCTTGACGTTGGGCTCCAGCTGATAGCCGGTGTCATGAAATTTATGGTGGCGGGCATTTTGTTCCGCCACCTTGCCAGCGAAGAAGGCCTGGCTGTTCCACATGCGGCGCGGGCTGGTGGCAGCGCGCATGGCTTCCAGCAGATGTCGGTCGCCATCCAGCGCGCATGACTCCAGCAGGTTGGACATGACCGTGAGGTCGGCGCTGGCCATCTCGGCGCATTCGGCCACGGTGCGCACGCTGTGGCCGACCTGCAGACCGGTATCCCACAGAAAAGTGAGGAAGCGCTCCAGCGGCGCCATGCATTCCGGATCTGCCTCGGCCGGCAGTAGAATGAGGACATCAATGTCGGAATGCGGCTGGAGTTCCCGGCGCCCGTATCCTCCCGTGGCCGCAAGGCACAATACCGCTGCCCAGTCACCCAGAAAGTGTTCCCAAGCCAGGCTCAGCAAGCGATCAATGTGTGCCACCCGGACCTGCATCAATTGCTCGATGGGCACGCCCTGCTGCAACGCCGCCCATTGCTGTTGGTCCAGTTGCCGCAAGGCCTGTCGCAGACGGGGGCGATCGGTGGCCCCGCCCGCCAGCCATTGCCGCAACGCAGCTTCCTGCAACAGGGACTCGTCGTCGGATGTGAGCAGGGGCGCAGTGGTGGACATCGTGTCAGTACTCGATCAGAAGTGGGTTTATCCCGGCTGACCGGGATGGAGCACATCTTCGTCAGACCGAAGGGTAAGGATTTCGTGCCCGGTGTCGGTCACCAGCAGGGTGTGTTCCCATTGGGCCGACAGGCTGTGGTCCTTGGTGACCACGGTCCAGCCGTCGGGCAACAGCTTTACCTGGCGTTTGCCGGTGTTGACCATGGGCTCGATGGTGAAACACATGCCGGCCTGCAGGATCAGACCGGTGCCGGGGGTGCCGTAGTGCAGTACCTGAGGATCCTCGTGGAACACCCGGCCGATGCCATGGCCGCAATATTCCCGCACCACGCTGAAGCGCTCCCGCTCCACATAGGCTTGGATGGCGGCGCCGATATCGCCAAGCCGCACGCCCGGCCGAACCAGGTTGATGCCGACGAACAGAGCCTCCCGTGTCACCTGCACCAATCGCCGTGCCAGCACCGAGCACTCGCCGACGAAGAACATGGCACTGGTGTCGCCATGAAAACCATCCTTGATGACGGTGATGTCCAGGTTGACGATATCGCCCGATTTGAGCACCTTCGGCCCCGGAATGCCGTGGCAGACCACGTGGTTGACCGAGGTGCAGATGGACTTGGGAAAGCCGTTGTAGTTGAGCGGGGCGGGGATGGCCCGCTGTTCCTCCACGATATAGTCATGGCACAGGCGATCGAGTTGCTCGGTGGTCACCCCCGGCTGCACATGAGGGGCGATCATGTCCAGCACTTGCGCGGCCAGCCGGCCAGCCACACGCATTTTTTCCTGTTCTTCAGGCGTTTTGAGATTGACCTGCATGGCGGGACTCATCAGTGGAAGGAGGGTGCAAGGGAATGGCGGATGAGCGGATGATCCGGCTCCTGGCCGATTTGTCGTGAAATGAAGGTCTATGGTATAAATCGCCGGCTTTTTCAGCAACAACTTAGCCCGCAACCTGGCTGTCCAGAGTGACGATCAGGGGCGGAATTATTCCACACGCGCGCCGTCACAGCTTGCTGGGTGCCTGGAAACAGGTGGCAATCTGGGGCGCGCGGAGGCTTAACCCACACATCTGGAGTTCCTGATCATGCCTGATATTTCGATGCGTCAACTGCTTGAAGCCGGTGTTCACTTTGGCCACCAGACCCGGTATTGGAATCCGCGTATGGCGCCTTACATCTTCGGCGCCCGCAACAATATCCACATCATCAATCTTGAGCATACCCTGCCTTTGCTGCGCGAGGCGCTGGACCATGGCCGCAAGATTGTGGCCGGTGGCGGCACGATCTTGTTCGTGGGCACCAAGCGCGCCGCTTCCGATCACATGCGTGAACAGGCCGCGCGTTGCGGCATGCCTTTCGTCGCGCATCGCTGGCTGGGCGGTATGCTGACCAACTGGCAGACCGTGCGTCAGTCCATCCGTCGGCTCAAGAACCTTGAGCTGATGACCGAGGACGGCACTCTGGACAAGCTGAGCAAGAAAGAAGCGTTGATGCTGAGCCGCGAGCGCGAGAAGCTGGAGCGCAGCCTGGGCGGTATCAAGGACATGAACCGGTTGCCCGACGCGCTGTTCATCGTCGATGTCGGCCATGAAGCCATTGCCGTGAGCGAGGCCGCCAAGCTTGGTATTCCGGTGATCGGCGTGGTGGACACCAACAACTCGCCGCTGGGCGTGAACTACACCATTCCCGGCAACGACGACGCCATGCGCGCGGTGGGCTTGTATGCCCAGCTCATGGCGGATGCGGTGTTGGAAGGCAAGCACGGCCGCGCTGATGCTGGCTTGATAGGCGATGATTTCATCGAAGTCGAGGTC
>JBAUIG010000384.1:0-2878 GCA_049682735.1 Candidatus Macondimonas sp.
AACCTCCTGCGGCGGCCCCACCAGAGGCATCAGCGCATCGCCGAGGGCGTAGAGATTCCAGTGCGCCACCCGGGGCTGGGCGCGATAACTGTAGCGGCCGGTGTGGTCGGAGTGATTGCAGATGTGGCCGGCATCAAATGCCTCCATGAAGCCGAACGGGCCGTAATCCAGGGTGAGCCCCAGAATGGACATGTTGTCCGTGTTCATCACCCCGTGCATGAAGCCCACTGCCTGCCAGTGGGCGACCATCTCGCCGGTGCGCCGCGCCACATCGCCCAGCAGGGCGGCGTAAGGCTGGCTGGACTCGCGCAGCGCCGGCCGGCAGCGGTCGATGACATGATCGGCCAGCAGCCGGAGTTCGACCTGCCGGTCCAGGGCGTGCCAGTGCTCGAAGGAGCCGAAGCGCACGAAACTCGGCGCCAGCCGGGTCACCACCGCCGCCGTTTCCGAGGTTTCCCGCTGCACCGGCGCGTCGGAACCGATCACGCACAGGGCGCGGGTGGTGGGAACGCCCAAGGCCGCCATGGCTTCGGAAGCAAGAAACTCGCGGATCGAGGAGCGCAGCACGGCTCGGCCGTCGGCAAAGCGCGAGTAAGGCGTTGGCCCGGCGCCCTTGAGCTGGATTTCGAGGGGGCCGGCGTCCGTCTCCACCTCCCCCAGCAGATGGGCGCGGCCATCGCCCAACTGCCCGGCCCAGACCCCGAACTGATGCCCGGAATAGACCGCAGCCAAGGGCTCGGCACCCGGCAACAACCTATTGCCCGCGAACACCTGGGCGAAGTCGGGATGTTCACAGGCCTGGGGCGCCAAGCCGAGCAGCGCGGCGGCGTCCGGGCTGATGCCCACCGGATAGGGCGCGGGCAAGGGCGTGGGCGCCAAGCGGGTATGGAACGACGCCGGCAGTTGGGCAAACGCGCTGCCGAGATGCAGTGCATCAAGCGTGGGATAGCGCGTGAATGGAGGTTGTGCCATGAGCGGGATTCCACCTGCGCCACCGAAAAGGACGCGTTAAAAGGCCTTGATACCACTATAGCGCTGGAACATGGCGTCGAAAACGATGGGAAGATGCGGCGCCCATCGGGCCCGGATCAGCTCCCCTTGAGCTCGATCTTCATCAGCGTCAACAAATCCGACACCCTGGAAAAATCACCCATCGACAAGGCGGTCACCCGCGTTGCCGTAGCGCTGGCCCGCCAACGCCAGCAGGGCGCCATTCCCTCGGGCCCAGGCCTGGAAATCACTTTCCTGCTGGCCTCACCTGACCTGCAGCCGGATTTCGAGGGCATGCGCACCATATTTGCAATCTCCATCTCATCAATATCGGTATTTATCTGGCATCGAAGCCGGGGTATCGGCGCGCGTACTTCGGGATCAGCAGCGGATCGAACGGGCCGTTCCGATCACGCGGTATGTCCAGCACCACCCGTTCATCGGCCAGGGTGACGGACTTCTGCGAATACCCGTTGCGGTGATTGCCGGCGGCCAGATCCCCCCAGCCGCTCGCGCCAGGTGTACAGCGTCCGCTTGCAGACCCCATGCTTCTTCGCCATAGGACAAGGGTCCGGTCGGCCTTCCACGGCATCTCGACCCTCTGTTCTTCGGTAGATCGGCTCCGCCTCTTGCTCCCTCGCTTGCCAGCGGCGGCCCCCTCTCAAGCCTCAAGCGGTCCGGAAATCGCCAGGCAGTTCAAGCCAGGCGTCATCACGCCTGATCTTTATCCCGCCATCAGCGGCCATGCCAAGGCCATAAGCGTCCACTTGGCGCTACGCGGCCTTGCGCCACGAGACGACGCATTACCGCGCTGCTGAATACTCAGCAGAAATCGGGCTCGCATGCGGCTCAAGCAGCAACGGATTAAAAACAACCGATAGATTTCCTGATAAAACAATTATATATAAATTGGCATAAGAAATGCTTTTTAGGCTCTGTCTTTGCATATACAGCTCTTAAAAAGGAAGTGCCATGCCTCACATCCTCATCCTCAACGGCAGCCCCTCTGCCGAGTCCCGCACTGGACGCCTACTGGATCATTTCGCTGAACAACTGTCCCTGGATGGCTGGAGCGTCAACCAGATCGCCCTGCGCACCTTGCCGGCCCAGGCACTGTTGTCGGCCGATTTTGACGCGCTGCCGCTGGTGTCGGCGCGGCTGGCCGTGGAAGAAGCCGATGCGATCGTGGTTGCAACGCCCGTCTACAAAGGCGCCTACACCGGCTTGCTCAAGGCCTTTATCGATACGCTGCCCCATCGCGCCCTGGTCGACAAAAGCGTCCTGCCGATCGCCAGCGGCGGCACGCTGGCCCATTACGGCGTCATCGACCATGCGCTGAAACCCATCCTCGCCGCGCTGGGGGCGACCTATACCCTACCCGGCATCTTCGTCCTGGATTCGGATCTGAAAACCCCGCAAGGCGTGCATGGATTCAATGCCGAGATCGTCGCTCGCCTGGATAACGCGCGCCTGGCACTCAGGCGCCTGCATCGCCTCGTTGCGGATGCCGCGCCTGAAGCAGACATCCCCCTTCGCCAATATGGAAGCTGAATCCCATGAGTGAACCACGACAACTGCATCTGGCCGGCTTCTTTTCCGCCGGCAACGTGACCCACGCGCATGGCGCCTGGCGCCACGCGCGGGCCACCAACGGCTTTTTGACCAAGGAGTACTACCAGCACATCGCCCGCACCCTGGAGCGCGGCAAGTTCGATCTGCTCTTCCTGCCTGACGGCTTGGCGGTCGAGGACGGTTACGGGGACAACCTGGAAACCGGCGTGCGCTATGGCGGCCAAGGTGCAGTGGCACTGGAGCCCGCCGCCGTGATTGCCACCATGGCCGCCGTCACGGAGCGGCTGGGGCTGGGTGCGACCATTTCCACCACCTA
>JBAUIG010000385.1:0-1533 GCA_049682735.1 Candidatus Macondimonas sp.
CTCCCGATCCGGCTGATCCAGATCGCCGGATCGGGCTCGGCTTCAAGTCGTGCGATCAGCGCTTCCACGAGCCTTGTTGGGGTCAGTACGCCATCGCGATAACCCCGGCTCAATGAAGCGAGGTCCAGGCCAGGAATCTCGGGATTCACTGCAAGCACTCCGGGACCAGATCTGGATCCGGCCATGTTGAAGAAACCCTTGACCATGGCGTTCAGAAAACCCACTTCACCATGGCCTGGGGCACGTCCTCGTCCATGCCATCGATGCCGAACTTGTTGCGCCAGATCTGGTACTCGACCCCGGCTTGTAGCTTGCCGGCGCCAAAGCCCGTGAGCTCACCCACGTCCACCAACAGCCGTGGCGCGGTGATGATGTTGTCCTCCAGCGGATCCTCGCCCCAGGCGTAGTCGAAGAAGCCCTCGAATACCAGCGGCACCGGCCCGAGCTTGAAGGGCGCACCCCAAGCCAGCGTCACCTGCTGGCCGGTGTCGATGCCGGAGCCCTGGTTGTCGCGGATGTACCAGTTGACCTGGAAAAACTGGAAGCCGGGCAGCTTGAGATCGACCGCCAGGCCATAAAGGTAAGTTTGATCGACAGGGGATTCCGGGATTTCCACTGTGGCGGTGAACAACACATCCTGGATCAGCCCCCAGGACAAATCCTTCCCGGCCATCTTGCCAAAAGAGAGCCGCGGCGAAATTTCGGCGTAAAAGCTGGCGCTTTCTTCAGCCGTTGTGCCGAAGGCGTCCCCCTCGCCAAGCGGATTGGTAATGTCGACAAACATGAAGTTGTCGCCATATTTCCAGGTGTTGAAATGTTCGATCGTTATGATGCTCGACTCATCGTCTTCGCTGAATCCACCGCCCGGATCGAAATCTGCGTAGCGGGTGCCATGCAGGTACTGAATATTGGTGGTGGCAAAGTTGGCCGAACCCGCCTCGGCGGCAGGACTCGCCAGAATGGCGAACAGGCACCCCGCGCTGAGCGCGCCAGGCCCACGGTAACGGTCAAGTACATGCATAAAGCGCCTCCCCATGTTGGCAATGAATTTTTGGCATACCCTGAAATACGACGTTGCATACAACGACGAGCACAATCCATGCCGCAATAGGGAAAAACACGCAAGTTATTTATTTTAAATGTCTTTAAAGCGTCATCGCGGCTTGGCCTCGAACACCGCACCACCCGCTGCGCCAAGGCTGGGCGCACCCCGCACTGATTTAAGGCGACGGCATTCCGTGGGGTATACAATCTTGTATCCTGAAAACCATCCGCCCTTCCGGAAATCCGCATGCGTCATCGGCCTTCCACGCAGACCATCTATAACGAGTTGAAGGAGCGCATCCTGAGTTTCGCGCTGTATCCCGGCACCCGGGTCACAGAAACCGAGCTCAGCCTCGACTTTGGCGTCAGCCGCACGCCCATTCGTGAAGCCTTGCAGCGGCTGGCAGTGGAAGGCTTTGTCACCATCCGCCCCAAACAGGGCTGCTTCGTGCGGGAGCTGGACATCGACGAGATCGACCAGTTCTACCA
>JBAUIG010000386.1:0-2291 GCA_049682735.1 Candidatus Macondimonas sp.
CGCACACGCGTAACCTCCGCCATCTTGAGGCCAATGTAGGCATCGATCATCTCATCACTGAACACGCCGCCTGCAGTGAGGAATTCACGGTCCGCATCCAGGGCATTGAGCGCCTGTTCCAAGGAGAAGGCGACCTTGGGGATCGCCTTTTCCTCTTCCGGTGGCAGGTCATACAGATCCTTGTCCATGGCTTCGCCAGGATGGATCTTGTTCTTGATGCCGTCCAGGCCGGCCATCATCATGGCCGCGAAGGCCAGGTAGGGATTGGCGGTGGAGTCGGGAAAACGCACTTCGATACGGCGTCCCTTCGGGCTGGCCACCCAGGGGATGCGCACCGAGGCCGAGCGGTTGCGGGCCGAATAGGCCAGCATCACCGGGGCTTCGAAGTGCGGCACCAGGCGCTTGTAGCTGTTGGTGCTGGCGTTGGTGAAGGCGTTGATGGCATGGGCATGCTTGATGATGCCGCCGATGTAGTAGAGCGCCGTTTCCGACAGGCCGCCGTACTGGTCGCCGGAAAACAGGTTCTGGCCGCCCTTGGCCAGCGACTGGTGCACATGCATGCCGCTGCCATTGTCGCCAACCAACGGCTTGGGCATGAAGGTCACCGTCTTGCCGTAGCTGTGTGCCACGTTCTGAACCACATACTTCAGGATCTGGACTTCATCCGCCTTTTTCACCAGCGTGTTGAACCTCACGCCGATTTCGCACTGCCCGGCCGTGGCCACCTCATGGTGATGCACTTCCACCGGTACGCCCATCTCTTCCAGCGTCAGACACATGGCCGAACGGATGTCATGCAGCGCATCAACGGGCGGGACTGGGAAGTAACCGCCCTTGATGCCGGGGCGATGACCCATGTTGCCGTCGGGATAGACCTTCTCGGTGTTCCAGCCGGCTTCTTCGGAGTCGATCTTGTAGAAACAGCCGCTGATATCGGCGCCCCAGCGGATGTCGTCGAAGATGAAGAATTCGTTTTCCGGTCCGAAAAAGGCGGTATCGGCAACGCCGGTGGATTGCAGATAGGCCAGTGCGCGCTTGGCCAGCGAACGTGGGCAGCGGTCGTAGCCCTGCATGGTGGCGGGCTCCACCACATCGCAGGTCAGATTGAGGGTGAGTTCTTCAAAAAAAGGATCGAGCCGCGCAGTTTCGGGGTCCGGCATCAGGATCATGTCGGACTCTTGAATACCCTTCCAGCCGGCGATGGAGGAGCCATCAAACATCTTGCCGCTTTCGAACACCTCGGCATCCACGGTATGGGCCGGCACCGTAACGTGCTGCTCCTTGCCGCGGGTATCGGTGAAACGGAAATCAACAAACTTGACCTCCTTGTCCTGGATCAGCTTCAGCACATCATCGCCAGACATTGACATTGCATTCCTCCAATTACGTCGGATAAGGCTTCAAGAAGTGCACATCCTTGAAGATGGGTAGCCCATGGACCAAGGCATGAAGCATGCCATGGCAAAATACCGCATGACCGCCCTGCGATAGGGCTTTCTGCCACGCGTTCGATCATGGCTATGCCCTATATTGGGGCATCAGCGTTTTTTCGCCTTAAAAAAGTGCGCATGGCAGGGCCAAGGCTTGGAAACGCCGTGCCAACGGAAGTGGGCGGGATCACACCATGCAAGGTTAGCACCCCCGCCCCATCCCGGACAGGGCGCGGGATGCATCCCCAGCGTATGGACCGTTATACTTTCGGCCCTTGCTAGCCCCAGACTTGTTTGAAGTCCATTCCGGCACGGAGTCCCATGAGCGCGTCCCCACAAACCTTCCAGGACCTGATCCTGGCCCTGCAGGCCTTCTGGGCCCGTCAGGGCTGCGTGATCCTCCAGCCACTGGATATGGAGGTGGGCGCCGGCACCTTCCATCCGGCCACCTTCCTGCGGGCGATTGGACCGGAAACCTGGAACGCAGGCTATGTCCAGCCCTGTCGCCGGCCCAAGGATGGCCGCTATGGCGACAACCCAAACCGCTTGCAGCATTACTACCAGTTCCAGGTGGTGATGAAGCCATCACCGCTGGACATCCAGGAGCGTTACCTCGCCTCGCTGCGGGAACTGGGCGTGGATCCCCTGGTGCACGACATCCGCTTTGTCGAGGACAACTGGGAATCCCCCACACTGGGCGCCTGGGGGTTGGGCTGGGAGGTCTGGCTCAATGGCATGGAAGTGACCCAGTTCACCTATTTCCAGCAGGTGGGCGGTCTGGAATGTTTCCCGGTCACGGGCGAGATCACTTACGGCCTGGAACGCATTGCGCTCTATTTGCAGGGCACGGACTCCATCTTC
>JBAUIG010000387.1:0-1983 GCA_049682735.1 Candidatus Macondimonas sp.
TCGAAACACAGGCTATCGGGGCCGATCCAAGGCCGGTAAAACGCTGCCAGGCGCCGGCCACGCCCTGGACGGGCCCGGTAAAGGAGAAAAGATCGCGCCAATCCCCACTGTGATTGCCAATCCATGACGCCTCCGCTTGATTCCGCTCCCACCCGGGGCGCATCCTTTGCCCGATCTTGCCCACCCTCCACCGCCGCGTCCAGCCGTCAGAGATAACCGTGAACCTGTCCGAAATCGTCTCCGAAGAGCCAATGCGGGAAATCACCCTGGGCTCCACCTCGATCACCCTGCTCGGCACCGCCCATGTCTCCCGCACCAGCGAGGCGGCCGTTCGCCAATTGATCGCCAGCGGCCGCTTCGATGCCGTTGCGGTGGAGTTGTGCCCCAGCCGCCACGCCGCCGTGCGCGACCCCGACGCCCTGGCGCGCATGGACCTGCTGCAGGTGGTGCGCGAGGGCAAGATGGGCTTGGTCGCCGCCAATCTGGCGCTCACCGCCTACCAGCAACGGCTGGCCGACCAGCTGGGCGTGGAACCGGGCGCCGAGCTGCGCGCCGCGCTGGAAGCCGCCGATGCGGCCGGACTACCCGTGCTCCTGATCGACCGGGAGGTGGGCATCACCTTGCGCCGGCTGACTGCCGCCGTGCCGTGGTGGAAACGGCCCGGCCTCATTGCTGGGCTGATGGCCAGCCTGCTGACGCGCGAGGAAGTGGCCGAGGAGGACATCGAGCGCCTCAAACAGGGCGACATGCTGCACAACACCTTCGCCGAATTCGCCGACCAGGCCGAGCCGCTCTATCGGGCGCTGATCGGCGAACGCGACCAGTACATGGCGCTGCGGCTGCAGGCGGAAAGCGCCCGCCACCCCGAGCGGCGCATCCTTGCTGTGGTGGGCGCCGGCCATCTGGAGGGCCTGGCGCGATATATCGAGACCCCCGCGCCGGTTTCCCCTGAAGCGGCTCTGAACGATCTGACTGCGACGCCACCGCCCAGCCGCTGGGGCAAGAGCGTCCCCTGGGTGCTGATGGTCCTGATCCTGGGTGGATTCGTGGTTGGTTTTATCCGTGGCCCCGAGCTGGGTTGGCAATTGGTCCTGGACTGGGTTGTCGTCACCGGCGGGCTGGCTGCCGTGGGCGCCACGCTTGCCCTAGCCCATCCGCTCACGATCCTGGGATCTTTCCTGGCCGCGCCCATCACCACGCTGCATCCCCTGATCGGCGCAGGCATGGTGGCCGTCGCGCTGGAACTGTGGCTGCGCAAACCCCAAGTATCCGATTTCGCCAGCCTGCGCGAAGATGTGGCGCATTTCTCCGGCTGGTGGCGCAATCGGGTTGCGCGCACTTTTCTGGTCTTCATGCTGGTCAACCTGGGCGCCTCCATGGGCACCTATGTGGGCGGCTTCCGGCTGTTCGGCCAACTGAGCGGCCACGGCTGATTCGGATTCCTGCTGGCGCACTTGAGTCCCTGCCTGAGCCTCCTTCAAGCCAAATACTCGCGTTCAAGTGTCGCCACCTGAAAGGAACAGGCCGCTTCCTTGAAGCTTTGATCTCTCGCCGCATGCCACAAAACGTGACCCAGATCAATTGCGTTTGATTCTCATTAGTAGAATAATTCACGCAAACGCAGCACTCTGGTATCCCCCGATGAACCCGCTTCCCATTCGCCTTCTTCCTTACTCTGCGCGTGATCTTGCCATCGTAGGAACTGCGCTTCTGCTGGGCTTGTACACCTTCCCCGGACAAGCGGACGAGAACCTGTTTGGCTATGTGACGGGGGCGGACACCCTGCCGAAGGGAGCCAACGAGGTTTATCTGTGGGTGACTGACCGGCGTGACAAGGGACAAGGGAAATACGCGGCCCAGGATTACCGCATCGAACTGGAGCGCGGACTGACCGACCGCCTTACCGGCTCGCTCTATCTGAACTGGCGCGCCCATGACATCGACGGTGCGGCGCCAGCAGACGAGACGGGCATGCCGGAATAT
>JBAUIG010000388.1:0-4383 GCA_049682735.1 Candidatus Macondimonas sp.
CGGCCTCGGCATCTCCGGCTGCCAACGCCGCCAGCAGACCATCCACCTGCAGACGATTGACGGTGCCCAGCATGGCATCCACATTCGCCGTGGTCAGTCGACCGCCGGCATAGGCAATGGCCTGATCAAGCAGGCTCAGTGCGTCGCGCACGCTGCCATCGGCGGCCCGGGCAAGGGCGCGGAGCGCGGGCGGGTCAGAGGCGATGCCTTCGGATTCCAGAATGTGCGCCAAATGGGCAGCAATCCGATCGGCAGCCAGGCGATGCAGGTTGAACTGCAGGCAGCGCGACAACACCGTCACCGGCAGCTTCTGAGGGTCGGTGGTGGCCAGCAGGAATTTCACATGCTCGGGCGGCTCTTCCAGCGTCTTGAGCAAGGCGTTGAAAGAATGCGTTGAGAGCATGTGCACTTCGTCGATCAGGTAGATCTTGAAGCGTCCCTTGCCGGGGGCGTACTGGGCGTTGTCCAGCAGACTGCGGGTGTCGTCCACCTTGGTGCGCGAGGCCGCGTCCACCTCGATCAGATCCATGAACCGGCCCTGATCGATTTCCTGGCAGGCGTCGCAGCGGCCGCAGGGCGCCGCCGTGATTCCCTCATTGCAATTCAGGCACTTGGCCAGGATACGGGCGAGCGTGGTCTTGCCCACGCCGCGCGTGCCGGTGAATAGGTAGGCGTGGTGCAGGCGCTGCTGGGTGAGGGCATTGGACAGCGCTCGCACCACGTGCTCCTGCCCGACCAGTTCCTGGAAGCCGTGGGGACGCCATTTGCGGGCCAGTACGGTGTAGCTCATCGTCCTTCCCATGCCGGCGGATTCAAAAAGGCGAGCTCCAAACGGGTGGCGGCCCCGGCCAGCCACACTCCGGCGCTCGAGTCCACTGCTGCCGCTGCTCCCTTCCGGGTCTCACGGGGTTCACAATGTATCGTCGCGAAGGGACCAACCGGGGCCACCATAAACGGTCGGAAACGAGCATGAGGCGCCCGTCTCGAGAGGCCCGGATTATAGCAGTGAACGCCCGCCCGGCAAGCCACCATCAATAGCGCTCGAAAACCTGCTCGCCGTGTGCATCGAACAGCTTCACTTCGTAGGATTGCGGGTTTGGCCCCTCCATGCCCGGCGAACCCACCGGCATGCCCGCAACGGCGATGCCAATCGCCTTGGGCTGTTCACGCAGCAGGCGTTCAATGGCAGCGGCCGGAACATGGCCTTCCACCACATATGGGCCCACCTGCGCGGTATGGCAGGAATTCAACTGCACAGGAACACCCAGCGCCCGCTTGCGCTCAGGCAGATCGGACACATCATGCGTGGTGACAGTAAAGCCGGCCTGGGTCAGGTAGCGCGCCCACGCCGCGCAGCAGCCACAACGGGGGTCCTTGTAGACCGTCACGGAAGGCGGGCTGGCGAGGCTGGAGGCCGCGAAGGCAAGGCCCAAGAGCAGGGCCAGTCCACGCGCGGTATCGATGGGTTTCATCTTGGGTTCCCTCCTGGTGGGATCGCGGAGCAAACAGCTTCACTTTCTGGCCTGAATGGCTGGCCTGAATGGATCCGGAATTACAAGGTCATCGTGGCACGGACAAGGTTATTCTCCGAGCCGGAGGAGATCTCAAACCCCAGCTTGCGGCACACGGCCAGCATGGCGCCATTTTCCCGCAGGATATCCCCGTAGATTTCCCGATAACCGCGCTGTCTGGCGTAGGCGATGATGCGCTCCATCAGTCGTATGCCCAAACCCTTGCCGCCCTGGTCGTGGCGCACGCCGATGGCGAATTCGCATCGCTCATCATTGGGATCCCCGGCAATGCGCACCCCGGCGAGGATACGCGCCTGGCCCGGCAAACCCGGTTCGGTCAGCACCAATGCCATCTCCCGATCATAGTCGATCTGGCTCAGCCGGGCCGCCAGCTGATGAGGCACATGGCTCATGGGGGAGAAAAAGCGCATGTAGCGCTCCTCCTCGGTCATGGCATCGAACAGCTCGATCAGGGCCGGTTCGTCCTCGGGCTGGATGGGACGCAGCAGCAAGGAATGGCCGTCGGCCAACGCGAAGGACTGTTCCAGTTCCTTGGGGTAAGGCCGGATCGCGAAATGCTCATCGCCAGCCGGCGCGGACAGGTCCACCCGCACCCGGGCATCCAGCGCGAGTACGCCCTCCTCCCCAGCCAGCAGCGGATTGACCTCGATCTCCACCACCTCCGGCAAATCGGCCGCGAGCTGAGACAGCTTCACCAGGCTCAGCGCCACATCATCGATGCGCGTCGCCGGAATGCCACCGACGCCCTGCAGTACCCGGTAGATTCGCGTGCGTTCGATCAGGTCGCAGGCCAGGTGCAGGTTCAGGGGGGGCAGCGCAAACGCCGTGTCGTTCAGGGCCTCGACCGCATTTCCGCCCTGGCCGAACAACAGCACCGGCCCGAACACCGCATCCGTCGTCATGCCCAGGATCAGCTCGTTGTTATCCCCCTTGGGCATCATGGGTTGAAGCGTGAATCCTTCGATCCGGGCATGAGGCTGATGTTCCCGCAGATGGGCCAGAATGCCTCGCGCCGCCTCGGCCACCGCCTCGGGGGTCTGCAGATTGAGCGCCACCCCGCCCATGGCCCGCTTGTGGAGAATGTCCGGTGAGGACACCTTGAGCACCACCGGAACGGCCCAGGCCGCCGTCTGGGTGGCCGCATCCTCCGGCGTGGCAACCGCCGCGGTCTGTACCACCGGAATGCGATAGGCCGCCAGCAAGGCCATCCCCTCGGCGAGAGACAGCCAACCGCCGCCCCGCGCCCGCGCTTGGTCAATGATCGCCCGCGCCGTCTCGGTATCGGGGAGGAAGGCCTGCGGCATGGAAGGCGGCGTTTCCAGCAACAGCCGCTGGTTGCGCCGGTAGCGGATGAGGTGCATGTAGGCGCGAATCACCTGATCGGGGGTTTCGTAGCTGGGAATGTGGTGCGTCGCGAAGGCCTCACGCGCCAATTGAGCGGTCTTGGCCCCCAGCCAATTCGTCAGCAAGCCCTTGCGGGGGGTCTGGTGAATTTCGATGACTGCCTCGGCCGCCTCCTGGCTGCTGGCCACCCCCACCGGGCAGTTGAACACCGCCACCGTATCCACCTCCGGGGCCTCATAGAGAATGCGCAAGCTCTCGCGATAGCGGCTGGCGTCGGCATCGCCCAGCACATCCACTGGATTTTGCGTGCTGCACAGGGGCGGCAGCACATCCCGCAGTCGGTGGCGGGTATTTTCGGACAGGGTGGCCAGGCTCCCCCCCAACCGCGTCAGCTCATCGGTGGCCAGCACCCCGATACCGCCGCCATTGGTGATCATGGCCAGGCGTTCCCCGAAGCGGGGATTGGAATGTCCGAGCGTTTCCACCGCGTCGAACAGCTCGGCCATAGAGTCCACCTGCACCATGCCCGCACGCCGGAAGGCCGCTGCATAGACCGCATCCACCCCTGCCAGCGCCCCGGTATGGGAAGCCACAGCCTGGGCGGACTGGGCATAGCGACCGCCCTTGACCACGATCACGGGCTTCAGGCGCGCCGCCAAGCGCGCGGCCGACATGAACTTGCGCGCATGCCGCACCGACTCCACATAGATCAGGATGGCGCGGGTATCCCAGTCATTCGCCAGGTAATCCAGCAGGTCGCCAAAATCCACATCCGCCGACGCCCCCAGCGAAATCAGAGCGGAAAAGCCGATGCCCCGATCCTCTGCCCAATCCACCACGGCGGTGAGGATGGCGCCGGACTGGGCGATGAAGGCCAGGTTGCCGGGCCGGGCCATGAGATGTGCGAAGCTGGCATTCAAGCCCACCTTGGGCATGAGTATGCCCAGGCAGTTGGGGCCGATGATGCGCATCAGGTGAGGCTGGGCCGCCTCCAGCGTCGCCCGCTGCAGCGCGGCGCCCGCCTCGCCGTCCATTTCCTCGAAGCCCGCCGAAAGCACCACGGCGGCACGCGTACCCGCTGCGCCCAATTCGGCGATGGTTTCCGGCACCTGCGGCGCGGGAATCGCCACCACCGCCAGTTCAGGCACTTGTGGCAGATCGGCCAGACGCGTGTAAACCCCATGGGCCGCATCCGGCTCGCTGCGCCGGTTCACCAGCATCACCGGCCCGGCAAAGCCGCCGGCCTGGAGATTGCGCGCCACCGCGCCGCCCACCCTATGAGGATCGCGGCTGGCGCCGATCAGCGCCACCGAACGGGGTTTGAAGAAAAACTCAAGGTTGCGCGTGGTCATGGATTTCCTCCGCCGGTTGGCCAGGACACGCCGGCCTTGCGAGGATACCCCCAGCAAGCCGGTGGCGCCCATCCCGGCAACGTGACACGGCTCAAGTCGGCCGCGCCGGATCAGGATCAAAGCGCTTGCGCAAGCCGCGCCGCGCCTGCCGGATC
>JBAUIG010000389.1:0-3209 GCA_049682735.1 Candidatus Macondimonas sp.
TTGGGTGTCCCGCACGGCCCGGGTTACCGCCGCCGTCTCACTGGCATCGCCCAGAATCGCCACCGACTGACCCGTCCCACACAGCGCCAAGCGTCCAGCCTTGGGATCGAGGATTCCGGTCACCCGCATCGATTCGGCGATCGGATCGATCTGGGCCGCCCGACTCAGGGTATAGGCCATGTTGCCCGTGAGCAGCTCGCCGTCCCGGCCCAGTTGCTCCAGCCGGGTGGAATCGGCCAGTTGATAGTTGCCGGTGCGGCCGTTTTCACTGCGCAGTGTCAATCGCCGTCCGTCCAGTTGCCAGCGCCCCAGTTCATGCACCACCAGGCCTGCCCCGCCATGGCTCGACCCGTACTGCTGGCGCAAACGATAGCTGCCGTCTGCCAACAAGGTCAGGGTGCGGCGCATTTCGCCGCAGGCCTTGCAGGGCATCTCTCCGACAAAGGTGGCGGGCGGCACCAAGGCAGCCTGGGCCCGAACATCGGGTGCCGGCATGGGCGCCGGAGTCGGCGCCACGGGGTGTTTTGTGGCGCAGGAGGCCACGCCCATTCCCATGAGCAAGGCCATGGCGCCTGCCCTTATGCTGTGTATCCATTGACCCATCTATGCCTGCTCCTTCGATTCTATCGCCACCACCCGATTCATGATGCTCTGAAAACACGCAAACTGCAGCCATCTCGAATCAACAAACGCGACAAAGCAAAAACGCCGGGATTTACGGGCGCGTGAATTGTCCACTGAATGGATGTAAAGAAAGAAGATACAACGGCTTTCAGCCAGGTCGCAGGAATCATGCCTGCGAACCTGCCCCGCCAAATTCGAATGGTTTTCTCAAGAGCGCTGCGCGCAAGGGATGCGGAGACTATCGTGCCAAGCCATATCCAGCAGTCATTGCACAGCTCATCTCCCTGGCTTGCAGGGAAGACGAGCTGCGCCATCCATAATCACTCAGCCGGGGTTTCACCAGGCGTGGACGAGCCCAGCCGAGTCCGGCGCGTGGTTCCCGCCGGACGTCCACGTTGCGTCTGCAAATAATTGCGCAGGGTGGGGACACTGACGGCGATGTTTTCTTCCTTGAGGATGCGGGCAATCATTTCCAGGCTATAGCCACGCTTTTGCATGGCACGAATATCCTTGGAAAGCGCCTTGATCGCCTCCTGTTTGCTCAGTTCGGTGCTTTTTTTCTTTTCCTCAACTGCGGGCATGCTGCGCAGCTTTTCGGCGACGGACTCCAGTTGCTCCGGCGTATACTTGGCCCGTTTCTGTCTTTCCTGCTTCATCATAATTTCCTCTCGACCAACAAAACAAAGCGCTTTTTCTGGCGCAAGATTATCTTGTTTTTACGGTAATGAGAAGCGGTCATGATTTTATCGGTGAATGGAGTCCGTCAGGCCGGAAAACCCTGATCAGGCTGCAAATCCTTTATGCCTTGCAATCTTGGGGGCATGTCTTTTTTTTGCACTGCATTGCAAGCAAGAAAGTGCGTTCAATTCAGACGAGGCACTGCCTCTCAAACCCCGCTTTCGGGCCACATTCTCGCCCTGCGGATGGCGCGCACAGCATGGCCTCGAATCATGGCTTGCCACGCGCTCCGGTTCTGCGCTAGGGTTGACGTTCAAGCCTTGAACGGAGCAGGCGATGAGCCCCGAGGAAGTCCGTTACCGCCTGTTGCAGCGGCTGGCCCGCGATCCGGCCGTATCCCAGCGGGAGCTGGCCGTCGAGCTGGGCGTGAGCGTCGGCAAGATCAACTACTGCCTGCAAGCCCTGATCGAAAAAGGGCACGTCAAGTTCGACAATTTCCGCCGCAATCCCGACAAACGGCATTACGCCTACCTCCTCACTCCCACAGGGATTGAAGCCAAGGCCTGGGCCACCGTGCAGTTTCTGCGCCGCAAGCGCGCCGAATATGAAACCATCCGCGCCGAAATCGAAGCCCTGCAAGCGGAGCTCGCCCAACAGGCATCATCCCCTGTCCTGGACGAAAACCCCGGCGCAAACCCCACCGAATCCACGACCGGGCGTGGCCCATGAGTCGCTGGTACGCGATCCACACCAAACCGCGCCAGGAAGAAACGGCGCTGGCACACCTTGAGCGCCAGGGTTTTGATTGCCACCTGCCCCGCGCACGGGAACGCCGCCGGGCGCGCCATCGCTACACCATGGTCACGCTGCCCTTGTTCCCGCGCTATCTGTTCGCCCGCCTGGATCTGGCGACCCAGAACACCGCGCCCATCCGCTCGACCCAGGGCGTGGTCGGACTGGTCCGCTTTGGCCTCGACCCCGCGCCGCTTCCCGAAGGTTTTGTGGAGCGGTTGCGCGAGCAGGACAATCGGGGTTGCATCCCGGAGCTGGGCGATTGGCAGGCCGGCCATGCACTGGAGGTGACCCAAGGTCCGTTTGCCGGATTGCGCGCGGTGTTCGCGGCTCGCGATGGCAACACACGGGTGATCGTGCTCATGGAGCTGCTCGGCCGGACCCAGCGCCTGGCCTTACCGGAACATCAACTGCGGCGCGTCGGCACCTGACCCCCGCCGACAGGAACCCAATGAGCGGCATGCGAGACCCGGCCGGCAATCGCAGGGCGGTAGCGTGCCTGCAATCCCGCAGCGCCGGCGCGCTGTTACACTCATGCGCCCGTTCCTTAAGGTCGAAACCGCCGAGCAAGCCGATGCCCTCCTCACTGATCCAGCAAAGCCTCGCCGAACACCGCGCCGCCATAGATGCCGTGCGCGAAATGATCCCCGACATCCTGCGCGCAGCGGATCGGCTGACCGAGACGCTGCGCCGCGGGGGACGCGTGTTCGCCTGTGGCAATGGCGGATCGGCCGCCGACGCCCAGCACTTCGCCGCCGAACTCACCGGCCGCTTCGAGACCGAGCGCAAGGGCCTGCCCGGCATCGCCCTGACCACCGACACCTCGGCACTCACCGCCATCGGCAACGATTACGGCTTCGAGCAGATCTTCGCGCGCCAGTTGCAGGCGCTCGCCGCGCCGGGCGACCTGCTGCTGGCGCTCAGCACCTCGGGCAACTCCCCGAACGTGCTCACGGCGGTCGAATACGCGCGCGCCCACGACATCGCCACCCTCGGTCTGCTGGGCCGCGACGGCGGCGCACTGGCCGCGGCCGTCGATCTGGCACTCGTCGTGCCCAGCCCGCGCACCGCGCGCATCCAGGAAATGCACATCCTGATCCTGCATCTGTTGTGCG
>JBAUIG010000390.1:0-2327 GCA_049682735.1 Candidatus Macondimonas sp.
GACAGGTGGCATCGAAGATCTGCAGGTCGCGCGCGCGCGCCTCCTCCACCACCGCCCGGGAAACGCCATGGGCCGAGAAGATCACCGTCGCGCCGGCCGGCACCGCTGCCAGTTCCTCCACGAACACGGCGCCGAGCGCCCGCAAGCGGTCGATGACAAAACGGTTGTGCACCACCTCGTGGCGCACATAGATCGGCGCGCCGAAGGCCTCCAGCGCCCGCTCGACGATCTCGATGGCGCGTTCGACCCCGGCGCAAAAGCCGCGTGGATTGGCCAGTACGATTTCCATCTTCAGCTCCCGGCGCATGGGCGCGCCTCTGATCATCCAACTCGCCTTCGATCCATACCGCGTAAGCTCTGGGCCTGTTGCATCGCGTGTGATTGCGTTCAAAGCTAACCCATCGGCGCCATGCCTGGCGAGCCAGATGCCACCAGCATGATCTCAACGGAAGCGCTGCATGCTTCAGCGTTTACCTAATGCCCGCCATATTTGAGCGTCAGCCAGATGTACAGCGCAGCCCCCACCGTGATGGCCGAGTCGGCCACATTGAAGGAAGGCCAGTACCAATCCCGATAATAGACCTGGATGAAGTCGATGACATGACCGTGCAGCGCCCGATCCAGGGCATTGCCCACCGCCCCGCTCAGAATCAGGCTGAAGGCCAGCGGCCAACCCATCTCGCGCGCAGGACGCAGGAGCAACCAGCGCGCCAGCACCACGCCCACACCAACCGCCAGGGCCAGAAACGCCCAGCGCTGCCAGCCGCCGGCGCCCGCCAGAAAGCTGAACGCGGCGCCGGGGTTATAGGCCAGCGTCAGGTTGAAAAAACCCGGCACGACCGGATGCGGCGTGTAGGGGGACAAGCCGGCCTCGGCCAGTTGCTTGGTGAGCTGGTCCAGGCCCACGATGAGGCTCACCACGACCGTCCACAGTGCCACGCGACCCGGCCGATCGATGATGCGCAGCGTGGGCGGCGCGCCTTCCGTACCGGTCACGCCCATTGCCGCGCCTCGCCCGGTCCCGCCACGTTCGCCGCGCAGCGCCCGCACAGGGCGGGATGGTCGGGATGGCTGCCCACGTCCGCGCGGCGGTGCCAGCAGCGCGGGCACTTGGCGTGTTCGGCGGCGCGGATGGCGATCCACAGTTCATTGCCGCCATCCAGGGTAACGTGCGCCGCAGACTCCGGCCGGGCCGTGTCTCGCGCGAGCGTCGCCGCGGATGTGATCAGCGCGAAGCGCAGCTCATCGCCCAGCGGCAGCAGGGTCTCATGCAGTTCCTGGCCGGCATACAGATCCACCTCGGCTTCGAGATTCGCCCCGGCGCCGGTGGCCACGCGCCAGCGCTCCAGTTCGCGCCCGACCGCCTCGCGCACCGCCAGCACCTGCGTCCACAGCGCCTCATCACTCGCCACCTCGGGCAACGCGGACCATTCGGCGAAAAACACCGAGTCCTCCCGCGCGCCGGGCAGGTGGCGCCAGATTTCCTCGGCGGTGAAACTCAGGATGGGCGCGATCCAACGCACCAGTGCCTCGACCAGGTAATGCAGCGCGGTCTGGGCCGAGCGCCGCGCCCGGCTGTCGGCCGGCGTGGTGTAGAGCCGGTCCTTGATCACATCCAGATAGAACGCGCCCAGATCGACGGCGCAGAAGTTGTGCACATCCTGATAGACGCGGTGGAACTCGTAGCGCGTGTAGGCATCGCGCACGCGCTCCTGCAGCGCCTGGGCCCGGCCGATCACCCAGCGGTCCAGGGACAGCAGGTCGCCGGCCGGCAGCGCGTGAATCGCCGGATCGAAGCCCTTGAGGTTGGCGAGCAGGAAGCGGGCGGTGTTGCGGATGCGCCGGTAGGCGTCGCTGGTGCGACTCAGGATCTGCTGGGACACCGCCATCTCGGCGCGGTAATCGGTCGCGGCAACCCACAGGCGCAGCACATCCGCCCCCAGGGAGTCCACGACAGTCTGGGGCGCGACCACGTTGCCGCGGGATTTGGACATCTTCTGGCCCTGTTCATCCACCGTGAAGCCGTGGGTCAGCACGGCCCGGTAGGGCGCCTCGCCGCGCCGGGCCACGGCCGTGAGCAGGGAGGATTGAAACCAGCCGCGGTGCTGGTCGGAACCTTCCAGATAGAGATCAGCCGGATAGCCCAGCTCCGGACGACGCTCCAGCACGGCGGCGCTGCTCACCCCCGAGTCGAACCACACATCCAGCGTGTCCGGCAGCTTGTCGTAGTCGGCGGCCGCATCGCCCAGCAGTTCGGCCGGGTCCAGATCGAACCAGGCCTGGATGCCCTGGCGCTCGATGCGCTGGGCCACCGCCTCCATCAAGGC
>JBAUIG010000391.1:0-3778 GCA_049682735.1 Candidatus Macondimonas sp.
TACAGGTCGTTTTCAAGCCGGTTTCCCTGGCGGGGCTCTATCGCATCTGGACGTCTCACGAGGAGGCGCCGCAATCGCGTCTCAGCCCTGTCCGGCGTCGAATGGAACATCGGGATCTGATGCGACAAGCCGAAGCGCTGCAGATGTTTTTGAATGAGGCGGCCACGCTGGACCCGCCGAGCAGTGTCGATGCCATGCGGCTGATCGTCGGTGCGCCTGCAGATCTGCGCCCCACGCTGATTCGTAACCTGTTTCAGGTGTTGTGGGTGGATGGCGAGGATGTGGGCAATCGCGGCGTGCTGGAGTGGATCGCCGAAGTCAGCGGGGTGGATCCGGCGCTGATGGATCGATCCGATGTCCGCAAGGAGTTGGATTCGGCAACCGAGGCGGCAGCGAATGGCGGGGTCTTCGGGGTTCCCAGTTTCCGGGTGGACGGACGGCTCTGGTGGGGGGTGGACCGCATGGCCTTTGTGGAGCGAGTCTTGGGTGGCGGCATCGAAGCGCCTCCCGTGATACATCGACCTGGCGGTAAGATCGAATTTTTTCATGACTTCGCCAGCCCGTTTTCCTATCTGGGAGCAACACAGGTGGAGGCGTTTGCAGCCCTCCATGGGGCCGAGCTGATCTGGCGGCCGATTTTGCTCGGAGGCTTGTTCAAACGCATCCATACGCCGCTGGTTCCGCTCAGTGTCATGTCCCGTCCACGGCGCGAATACATGGCTCGCGACCTCATGGACTGGTCCGAGACTTGGAATGTGCCATTCCAGTTCAACAGCGCCTTCCCGCTCAATACCTTGCTGGCCCTGCGAGTGGCGCTCACGACGCCACAATTGACTTTGCCGCTGTATCGGGCGGCTTGGGCAGAGAACCGCGATCTCGGTCAGCCCGAAGAAATCGCCCGGATCATCCAAGAGGCTGGGATGACACCTGAGCAGGTCCTCGCCCAGGCCGCCACTGACGAAATCAAGGAACGCTTGCGAGCCAATACCGAAGCGGCTGAAGCCATGGGCGCATGTGGCGTGCCCACCTTCCGGATCAATGACCGACTGGTGTTCTGGGGGCAGGATCGTTTTGACATGGTGCACCGCGCACTTGAGGGCTGGATGCCCGCCATCGATGCCCAAGCCCGGATCTGACTGCCGCCACCAGGCTGGCGAGGGCTGGCCATGACAACTGCGTTTCTCGCGCATCCCGTATTTCTTCAGCATGACATGGGCAGCCATCATCCTGAACGACCAGCGCGTTTGGAGGCCATCCACCAGCTGTTGCGCGAGCGCAGCCTGTTGAGCCGGGTGCAGGCGCATGAGGCGCCACGCATCGAGCGGGCCGCGCTGTTGAGAGTGCATCACCCAGCCTATCTGGATCGGCTCGCTGCGCTGGCGCCCCATGAGGGATTCGCCTTCATTGATCCCGATACGGCCATGAATCCCCATACCCTGGAAGCGGCGGAGCGGGCGGCAGGCGCCGCCGTGCTGGCTACTGATCTGGTGCTGCGGGGCGAGGCTGACAACGCATTTTGCTGTGTACGGCCGCCTGGACATCATGCAGAAGCTGGAACCGCAATGGGTTTTTGCTTCTACAACAACATCGCCTGTGCCGCTGCGCATGCTCTCGCAGCATATGGTCTGAAACGGGTGGCCATCCTCGATTTCGATGTCCATCACGGCAATGGTACCGAGGACATCTTCCGCGAAGATTCACGTGTTTTGTTCTGCTCCAGTTTTCAATACCCCTTTTATCCCAATACCCCCATCGACCATGGCCATCCCCGCATCGTCAGCGTGCCTTTGCCGGCGGGCACCCGGGGCATGGATTTCCGCGAGGCGGTGGGGTCCACCTGGTTTCCGGCGCTGGCGCGTTTCGCGCCCGAGATGCTGTTCGTCTCCGCCGGTTTTGATGCGCACCAGGACGATCCGATGGCGGATGTCTTGCTCAATGAGCGCGACTACGCCTGGATCACGGAAGAAATCGTGCGTTTTGCACGCACCCATTGCGGCGGACGCCTGGTGTCCTCGCTGGAGGGGGGCTACCATCTGACCGCCCTGGCCCGCGCGGTCGCGGTGCATCTGGAATGCCTGCTGGCCGTTTGAGACTCGCCTGCCGGAGGGCCGTCCACCTCAATTGCTTGATCGATGGTCAACATCATCCTATCGATGGCCTAAGACCTTGAGTCGGCTGTTGACGCAGTTTCTCACCAATGCAGCGCAACTGCTGTTGACACGGCTCCAAAGCCCCGCCTATCATCGGCCCTACCTTGACGCTGACGTGTCAATGGCCGGGGTGGGCCAGTGAGTGTTTCAAGGGTAGGAATCCCGGTCTGACGGTTCATGACGTTGTCAAGCCAGGCTGTGGACCAAGGGTCTCGAACACCAAATTTTTTCAAGCAGGAGAACACGCAATGGTATCGAACATGAAGAAGACACTGGCCGGTTTGGCCCTGGCCGCACTGCCCCTGATGGCTTCGGCCCAGATGGATCAAATGCAGGACAGCGCGCTGGCTAACGTCAGCGGCCAGCTGGGCATCATCGACCTGACCACCATCGGCTACGACGCCAACTTTGGCGTGTTGGGCGCCCCCTTGTTCGGTCTGCCCTTCACGGCTGGCGCCTCGATCATCGGTCTGCCCGGCTCCACCGGCCTGTCCGTGGTCGATTTCGAATGGACCAACTTCGGTCCCACCGTCGGTCCATTCAGCGCGCTGAACATCGGCATCTTCGACGTCATCCCCGGCATCGGCCCTGACCTCATCAGCCTGCCGGAAGCCGTGTTCAAGACCGGCATCCTGGGCGGCATCCTGGGCGGCGTGGGCGCTGCCGTGGGCACCACCTACATCCTCCAGAACGGCCTGGTCCTGCCGATCCCCCGCGTCAGTGTCATCCCCACCCGGGTGCTCTGACCTTTCACCTCGCTGGTGAATGCGGAAACGCTGAAAACCCCCGCCTCGTGCGGGGGTTTTTTTTGTCCAATGGCAGCCATGAATTATCGGGTGATGAAAAGGCATTGTGGAGCCATCCACCCGGCCCTTAGAATGCCGGGATGGGCAATTTGCGCCGATCGGCGGCGCAGCTTCAACAACGCGCCAAGGAAGACACATCATGGACGATCAGGTATCGGCGGGCACGCGGTTTCGCACGGCCGTGGCTCGCGAGCAGCCCTTGCAGGTTGCGGGAGCCATCAATGCGTATGCGGCCCTGCTGGCCGAGCGCGCGGGCTTCAAGGCACTCTATCTTTCCGGGGCAGGCGTGGCCAACGCCGCTTTCGGCCTGCCCGATCTGGGCATGACCAGTCTGAATGATGTCTGCGAGGAAGTGCGGCGCATCACCGGCGCCACCCGCTTGCCGTTGCTGGTGGATGCCGATACGGGTTGGGGACATGCTTTCACCATTGCCCGCACCGCGCGCGAGCTGATACGCGCCGGCGCCGGCGGCATGCATCTGGAAGACCAGGTCGCCGCCAAGCGCTGCGGCCATCGCCCCGGCAAGGCCTTGGTGCCGAGCGCAGAAATGGTCGATCGCATCAAGGCGGCGGTGGATGGCCGCACCGATCAAGATTTTGTCATCATGGCCCGTACCGACGCCCACGCCTCGGAGGGCGCGGAGGCAGCGATTGCGCGCGCCCATGCCTATGTGGAGGCCGGCGCCGACATGATCTTCGCCGAGGCCCTGCACACGCTGGCGGAATACCGCGCGTTCACCCAGGTGATCCAGGTGCCGGTGTTGGCCAACATCACCGAATTCGGCCAGACGCCGCTGTTCACTGTTGATGAATTGCGTGCGGC
>JBAUIG010000392.1:0-2281 GCA_049682735.1 Candidatus Macondimonas sp.
GTCAGGGCATCCAGCGCACCGAAGGGTTCGTCCATCAGCATCACCTTGGGCTCCATGGCGAGCGCGCGGGCAATCCCGACCCGCTGCTTCATGCCGCCGGAAATCTCATTGGGCCGCTTGTGGCGCGCATGGGTCATGTTCACCAGCTCCAGGTTGTGCTCGATCCATGCGTGCATTTCGGCGCGGGTCTTGCGGCCCCGAAACACCTGACGCACGGCCAGGGCCACGTTCTCATAGGCGCTGAGCCAAGGCAGCAGGGAGTGGTTCTGGAACACCACCGCCCGCTCCGGTCCTGGACCACTCACCTCCCGACCGTCCAGGATGACGCCGCCGGTGCTCGCTTTATACAGACCCGCGATGATATTGAGCACGGTGGATTTGCCGCAGCCGGAATGGCCGATCAAGGAAACGTATTCCCCGCGCTCGATGGTGAGATTGACATCCTTGAGCGCAGTGAATGGCCCTTGAGGCGTGGGAAACGTGATCGAAACCTGGGTCAGTTCGAGATAGGGCTTGTTCATCGAAAGGTTCCTCTTGACTCAGCGGGAAATCGCAGACTTGTCCCAGGAAATCCAACGCTGTAGGGACAACATGCATCGATCGAGAATGAATCCGATAAGGCCGATGGTGAGAACAGCAACCATGATCCGCCCCAAGGATTGGCTGCTGCCATTTTGAAACTCATCCCACACGAACTTGCCCAGACCCGGATTCTGAGCCAGCATTTCAGCCGCAATGAGCACCATCCAGGCAACGCCCAGCGATAACCGCAATCCGGTAAAAATCATCGGCACTGCCGAGGGCAGCACGATCTTGCGGACATGGGTTATCCAACTGAGCTGCAACACGCGGCTCACGTTCACCAGATCGCGATCCACGCCTGCCACGCCAACGGCGGTATTGATCAGCGATGGCCATAACGAGCACAGCATTACCGTAATGGTTGAAACGAGATACGATTTACTGAACATCGGATCGTCGCTCACGTACATCGCGCTCACGACGAGTGTCACCAGTGGCAACCAGGCTAGCGGAGACACCGGCTTGAGCAGCTGAATCAATGGATTGGCACTGGCATAAAGGCTACTGCTCAAGCCAATCAAGACCCCCATTGGGACAGCGATCAAAGAAGCCAGAAAAAAACCACTCATCACCGTGAACAGGCTGGTCAGAATCTGATCGAGATAAGTCGGTCGCCCGATATAAGGCCGGATCTTGACTTCGGCATCGGGATCCTCCGCCAATGCGGCCGCATTCCGCTGCTCCTGACGCTGAAGAAAGGCCTCGGCCTTTTGCTGCTCGCGCTGATACTCCTGATAAAGACCTTGTGCTTGGCGCACGGTATCCATCGGGCCCGGAAATTGGCCCAGAGAGGTATCGATTCGGCTCGAGGCCACCTGCCACAGCATCAAGAATGCCAGGATGCCCAACAATGGCAGCAACAGGGCCCGCCCTAGAACGACTAGCGAAAGCCTCGATCGCAATGTGACCCATTGGGCGAAATAACTCATCCGACGAATTCCTTGAAAAATGAAACCGGCGGGTGGACTGGTCAGGTTTTTCACGTGTGTGTTCATGTGATGAACCTCCGACAAAGAAGCCGGGTCGGGGGATAGACCCGACCCGACAGACTCCCGCCTCCGGTCAGGGTTTGTCGCCGCCCTTCAGCCCGATGGCGAGTTTCTTCAAATACGCATTGGGTTGATTGCCGTTGTACTCGACCCCGTCAATAAACGCTGATTGCGGCGCACGAAATCCGGATTCCTTGGCGAAATCGGGGAAATCGGACGCCTTGAGCTTGCCTTCAGCAATCAGCTCCTTGGCAGCTTCTGCATAGATGTCTGGCCGGTAGACTTTCTTGGCGACTTCCTTGTACCAGCTGTCCGGCTTGTTCTCTTCGATCTGTCCCCAGCGGCGCATCTGCGTCAGATACCAGATGGCGTCGGAATAGTAGGGATAGGTCGCGTTGTAACGGAAAAACACGTTGAAGTCGGGCACAGCCCGCTTGTCCCCTTTCTCATACTCGAAGGTACCGGTCATGGAGTTGGCAATGACCTTGGCATCGGCGCCCACGTATTGAGGCCGCGCAAGAATTTTTACTGCCTCCATTCGATTGGCATTGTCGTTTTCATCGAGCCAGACAGCGGCACGGATCATGGCCTTGAGCAGCGCCTTGTGCGTGTTGGGGTTTTGCTCGGCCCATTGCCTGGTGACACCGAACACTTTCTCCGGATTGTTTTTCCAGATCTCGTAGTCGGTGATGACGGGGACACCTATCCCT
>JBAUIG010000393.1:0-4167 GCA_049682735.1 Candidatus Macondimonas sp.
TGCAATGGTTCACCAAGGCAGCCCAGCAGGGCGAGGCGGTGGGCCAGTTGCGGCTTGGCCTGGCTTACGACAGTGGTCAGGGCGTGCGTCGGGACCCGGTGCAGGCGGCGCAATGGTTCACCAAGGCGGCCGAACAGGGTCATCCCGTGGCCCAGTCGGCCTTGGGGGAGGCCTATCGGCAGGGCGAAGGCGTGCCGCGCGATCCGGTGCAGGCGGCGCAATGGTTCACCAAGGCGGCCGAACAGGGCCAGACCGAAGCCCAGTTCCGACTGGGTCAGGCGTTTGCCCAGGGCGAAGGCGTTCCGCGCGATCCGGCGCAGGCGGTGCAGTGGTGGACGCGCGCGGCGGAAGCGGATCACCGCGAGGCAGCCTACGAGCTGGGCCAGGCCTTGGCTCAGGGAGCAGGAGCGCCGCCGGACAAGCCGGCCGCCGTGCGTTGGTATACCAAGGCCGCATTGCAGGGAGATCCCCGCGCCCAGACGGCCTTGGCCTTGGCCTATGCCGCAGGCGATGGCGCGCCGCAAAGTTTTGGCGAGGCGTTCACCTGGTCCAACCGCGCGGCGGAGCAGGGCGATGTGCGCGCCCAGATCCTGCTGGGGCAGTTGTACTACCGTGGGCTGGGCGTGCCCCAGAACTTCGAGCAGGCCTATATCTGGGTGGATGTGGCAACTTCCCGCTTCACGGGCACCGGGCGGCGCGAGGTGGTGCAATTGCGCGATGCCCTCGCGCGACTGCTGACCGCGGACCAGTTGGCCCGCGCCCAGGGGCGCGCCCTGGAGCTGGTGCGCAGTCACAACTGGCGGTAAGCGCTGAACGCAAGTTCGTGGCGCGCTCCTGCGGCGGATCAAGAGCCAGCCAGGATCAAACCGGAACGACGGCGCTATGCGCCCATTCTTTTGAGCGCTGAGCTTGCGGATAGGCGAAGCTGGGTCTGGCGCTTTCCAGCGCGCGAAACGCTCAGGTGCGCGGCGCGGCTATTGGCGCAGCGCTGCCCGGCTGGCGGTTCAGATTCCAGAAAATGCCGCTCATTTCGCGGGCCATGGCCTGGAACAGCAAGGGTTCGGCGTCATGGAAACTGAGCCGCAGTTTGCTGGCAAACCCCACGACCTGGCTGTTGTACAACTGCCAGCTGTCGGGTGATGCAGGCGTGTGGCGATCGGTTGCGGTGGCGGATTCGATCTGCGAGTTGCCCAAGCCCAATACGGCATTGACTTGGCGGAAGGCTTGATCGGCCGCGATGCGTTGGGCTTCCGCGGGTGGCAGTGGCGGGGGGACGGCGGGCTGGCGTTCGCGGATCTGCAGGTCGACCACCAGCTCATAGGTGTTGGTCTCGAAGTAATGCCCAGTGACTGCGCCTGCGACAGTGCCCACCAATCCGCCGATGCCAGCGTTCTGGATCACTTCGTTGCGCCGACCCACGGTGGCGGCCACGGCGGCGCCGCCCACACCCGTGGCCAAGGCGGTAACTGTGGACAGGTCGCGTACTTCCTTGCCCACATACAACACGTTGTACAACAGCATGTAGTGCGCATCAGCGGGGTTGTTGGTGATCACATAGCCGCGTTGGGCGAGCTGCTGTAGCAGCAGCGGCTGCAGTCGGTCATTGGCGGAATGGACAGTGGACGTGTTGGTGCCGACCACGTAGATGCGTCGCCGCGCTTCGGGCACAGGGGGCGCCAGGGGCGGGATGAAGACATTGGCCGACATCTTCACTTCCAGATCGACCCCATTGACCGTAAGCCCGCTGGGATCGTCCTTTTTCGCATTCCGGCCGCAACCGACGAGCGCCAGCACGAGCAATATCAGGATTCCCGCCCGCGCCCATCCCCGTCGGCCGCTCACAGCCCGCGACGCGGTGCGGCATGGGGTCTTGCAGGGTAGGGGATCGATCCGGCTATGCATGGTCAAGCTTCCGGGAGGCATGGCGTCATTCATTGAGGTCAGGATTGGCTATCATACCTTGTACAAAGGACGGGCCAAGGGTTGCACGTTGAGCGGCGGTTTTCGTCGAGCATTAATTCCCTCTTGGCGAGGAGGCAAGCATGGATTTCTGGCTGCCTATTGCAGTGCTCATCATCCTGGTGCTGGGCGTGCTGATTCTCTTCGACCTGCGCTCGGGCGATACCGGCGATGAGACAGAAGAGGGCCTGGAAGAAGATGACAGTGGCCTGGAGAGTAGCTGGGATGCCTACTTTCGGGAGCGCGACGAACAACGCCGCAAGCACTGACGTGCTTCCACGCATGGGGCCACCGGACACCCCTTCCCACTATTTGGCCACTGATGCGTTTCCCGGCCGGGTTCATGCCCCCGAGCTGGGGTCAATCCGTTGGCTCGGGTGAGGCTGGGACGGTGACCTGGCGGGGGTCCAGTTGATTGGGACTGTCCCGTTTGGCCAGGAAGTCGCCGATGTTGGCAATGGTGGTTTCCGCGATAGCGGTGAGCGCCTCGCGGGTGAAAAAGGCCTGATGGCCAGTGACCAGCACATTGGGGAAAGACAACAGCCGCGCGAATACATCGTCGGTGATGATATGATCTGACAGGTTCTGGAAGAAGAGATGGGATTCTTCCTCGTACACATCCAGGGCCACGGCGCCGATCTGGCTTTGCTTGAGCGCGGCGACCAGGGCGCTGGTATCGACCAGGGCGCCGCGACTGGTGTTGATCAGGATGGCACCGGGCTTCATGAGGTTCAGTGTTTCGGCATTGATCATATGATGCGTCTGGGGCGTCAGGGGAACATGCAGGCTGACCACATCGGCGCTTTGCAACAGCGTGGTGAGGTCGGTGTAGCGCAACCCCAGTGCCGCACATTCGGGATCCGCCATCTGATCAAAGGCCAGCAGACGGCAGCCGAAGCCCGCCATGATGCGGGCAAAGGCACGACCAATCTGGCCGGTCCCCACGATGCCGATGGTCTTGCCATGCAGATCCATGCCGAGCAGGTTGTCCAGCAGGAAATTGCCTTCCCGCACCCGGTTATAGGCGCGGTGGATCTTGCGGTTCAGAGTCAGCAACAGGCCCGCGGCGAATTCGGCCACGGCCTCGGGCGAATAGTGGCTGACGCGCATCACCGTCACACCCAGCCGATCCGCGGCCGCCAGATCGACATTGTTGAAACCCGTGGCCCGCAACAGCACCAGCCGGGTGCCGCCTTCATACAAGGCCGTCAGCACCGGGGCGCTCAATTCATCATCCACAAAACAGCAGATGGCGGGGTAGCCTGCGGCCAGCGCAGCAGTTTCGGGCCGCAATGCAGCTTCCAGGAAGTGCAACCGGTAGCCTGCCTGCGTATTGGCCGCTTCCAGGAACTCACGGTCGTAGGGGCGGGTGCTGAAGACCAGAACGCGAAACATCGTTTTTCCCATCACAAGTCAAATTCTCGCATCATCATGCCACTTTGGCCGGTCAAAATCAGATGACAGTCGTGTGAATGTCTGCCTTGGCGCATGCTTTTAGGACGTTCCGGACCCTGTATGCTGAGGATCCATTCTGGCCTTCATCCGGGGCAGCCCATGGCGTTTCGATTTGCCTTGACCGGCTATCATCCTCTTCCAGGCTTCATCCGCAGCCTCGACAGGCTGTCCCTGTGGCTCTGCCTGTTGGCATTGGCGGGCTGTTCGGGAATCTCGGTGCTCAATGCCTTGACGCCGGGTTCAGGCTATACACGCCAGGCCGGCATCGTGTTTGACGAGCACACCGGCCTGCAACTGGATGTTTATGCGCCCAGCGGGGCCCGGAATGCGCCGGTAGCGGTGTTTTTCTACGGTGGCAGTTGGCAGGAAGGAGCGCGCGAGGATTATCGCTTTGTCGGAGAAGCCTTGGCTCGACAGGGTCTGGTGGTGGTTGTGCCGGATTACCGGCTTTATCCGGCGGTTCGTTATCCGGCCTTTTTGCAGGACGCCGCGCAGGCAGTGGCCTGGACGCGCAGTCATATCGCGACTTACGGCGGCGACCCCGAGTCTTTGGTGCTCATGGGGCATTCCGCCTGCGCCTATAATGCCGCCATGCTCACCCTGGATCCGGACTTCCTGCAGGCGGTCGGGGTGCAGCGGGGCGTCATCCGCGGCATGGTCGGACTGGCCGGGCCCTATGATTTCCTGCCCCTCAAGGAACCCGCCCTGCAGCGCATCTTTGCCCCTGCCGGCGATCTGCGCCTGACCCAGCCT
>JBAUIG010000394.1:0-1620 GCA_049682735.1 Candidatus Macondimonas sp.
GGGTGGGTCGCGTGCTGGACGACTTGTCCCGCGAATTCGACTACGTCCTGTGCGATTCCCCCGCCGGGATCGAAAAGGGCGCGCATCTGGCAATGTACTTCGCCGATGACGCGATCGTGGTCACCAACCCGGAAGTGTCCTCGGTGCGGGATTCGGATCGTGTGCTGGGCCTCCTGGCCAGCAAGACGCGTCACGCCGAGCGCCAGGATGGCAAGGTGAACGAACATCTGATCATCACCCGCTATGCACCCAAACGAGTCAGCAAGGGCGAGATGCTGAGCCTGCAGGATGTCCAGGACATTCTCTCCATCCCGCTGCTCGGGGTCATTCCTGAGTCTCCCACGGTGTTGCAGTGTTCCAACGCCGGAACGCCCGTCATCCTGGAAGACAAGAGTGAGGCTGGCCAGGCCTATGGCGATACGGTGGCCCGCTATCTCGGCGAATCGCGGCCATTGCGTTTCGTGGAAGAGGAAAAGGGTTTCCTGCGGCGTTTGTTCGGAGGTTGAACCATGGGCATCCTGAATTTTTTCCGCTCATCCAGCAAATCCAGCGCCTCGGTGGCCAAGGAACGTCTGCAGATCGTGGTGGCCCATCAGCGCCGCGAAAACCAGCGCCCGGATTATTTCCTCAGCCTGCAGCGTGACCTGCTGGAGGTGGTGCGGCGCTATGTGACCGTGAGCGACGATGCGGTGAAGGTCGAGGTCGACCACCAGGGCGATTGTGACATCCTGGAGCTCAACATCGTCCTGCCCGACCGTTGAAGGCGCCGCCTTCCCTGATCCAGGTCAATCAAGCGCGCAGCGCTTCTGTTATGGTCATTCCAATGCGTCATGACGTAGCGGGAGTTCGTCATGGATCGCAACAAGCGTAAGGTATGGGTCGTGGTGGCGGATGCGTCTCGGGCTCGGCTGTTCCGGGCTGAGACCCCGCGCGGCCCCTTGGTCGAACTGGAGGATGCGGTCCACTCTGCTGCCCGGCTACAGGATCAGGAACTCCTGTCCGACCGGGCCGGGCGGGCCTTCGATTCCCAGGGGAAGCATCGACACGGCATGGAAGCGCCCACCGATCCCCATGACCAGGAAGCCCAGCGCTTTGCCCATGAGCTGGCCGAGCGCCTCCATGTTCACCACAATGCCCATGATTTCGATGGCTTGGTGCTTGTGGCACCGCCACGTTTCCTGGGCTTGCTCCGTGGGGCGCTGGATGAACAGGTAGCCAAACAGGTGCTCGCCAGCTTCGATCGGGACCTCACCCGAATCCACACCGCGGCGGAGGTGCAATCCCACCTCCCGGATCCGATCTACACCGCGATTTGAGCCGATCAGGCACGGCCCCATCCAGGAATCAGCTCAGGGCGCCAGGCGACTGTGATGGCGCGCATAGAGGAAATAGATCGCGAGACCCAACGCCATCCAGATGACGAACCGCCAGAGCGTGATGGCATCCAGGCTGGCGATGAGGTAGCTGCAAAAAACAATCGCCAGCAGCGGGACCAGCGGCACCCAGGGCGTACGGAATGGCCGGTGTAGTTCAGGGCGAGTGTAACGCAGCACCATCACCGCCACCGAGACCATGATGAAGGCAGACAGCGTCCCAACATTGACCAGTTCCGCCACCTGC
>JBAUIG010000395.1:0-2235 GCA_049682735.1 Candidatus Macondimonas sp.
GGCAATCGGCCTTCGAAAACAGGGTCATGACTGAGCGACGGGACACGGCTGAGCCCATGGCGCGCTTCCTCAACGACGGATCAGGGTAGGCGCGGGAGCCACGGCAGCAGCTCCCTTGCCAAAGGAAGAGCTACGTCCATGACGGGCAGCAATATCCCTCAATGGACATCCTTCCAATACTCTTTCTTCAGCAGGTAGGCGAACACGCCAAACGCCGCCAGGAACAGGAGGACCCAGATGCCCACCCGCGTACGCTTGAGCTGGATCGGCTCGGCCACATAACTCATGTAGGCCACCAAATCGCGCACGCTGCGATCATATTCCTCAGGGGTCAAGCGACCGGGGGTTACCTGTTCGAAGGGCGACTCGGCCCCCGCATCATGCCCCTCATCTGTGCCATGTTCGGCAGGAGCCGCATGCCCGTCAGCCGATTTCAGCGCCTGCCAACCCTGCAATTCCCACAGCACATGGGGCATGCCCACATCCTTGAAGACCAGGTTGTTGGCGCCGGTCGGCTTGGCGGGATCGAGATAGAAGGATTTGAGGTAGGTGTACACCCAATCCGGGCCACGCTGGCGCGCCGTCAGCGTCAGATCGGGCGGCGCCTTGCCGAACCAGACTGCCGCATCCTGCGTCGGCATGGCCACCGTCATGGTCTCGCCGATCTTGTCCCCCGCAAACATGAGGTTGTTGCGCACCAGATCTTCAGGAAGCCCCAGATCTTCCGCCATGCGCGAATAGCGCATGAACTTGGCGGAGTGGCAGCTCAGGCAGTAGTTGTTGAACAGCTGGGCGCCCCGTTGCAAGGACTGAACATTGCTCACGTCGATGTTGGCCGACTCCAGGTGGAGTCCTTCGCTCGCGGCCAGTGCCGTCATCGGCAACAGGGAAAAGCCCAGGAATGCAATCCGTTTCCAAATATTCATTGTTCCCCCTGTCAGGTCAGTCGATCGGGCACGGGCTTGGTGGAATCCAGCCGGCTGTAGATGGGCATGGCCAGGAAGAACAGGAAATAGATGACCGAGAGCACCCGGGCAATCAGGGTATAGGTCGGGCTTGGCGGATTCATCCCCAGGTACCCGAGCCCCAGGAAACTGATCACGAACAGGGCCAGGGCGATTTTGAAAACCGGGCCCTTGTAGCGGATAGAGCGCACCTTGGATCGATCCAGCCACGGCAACAACGCCAGGATCATGACCGCTCCGCCCATGCCGATGACACCACCGAGCTTGTCGGGGATTGCGCGCAGGATGGCGTAGAACGGCGTGAAATACCAAACAGGAGCAATGTGCTCAGGGGTCTGCAAAGAGTCGGCGGGCTGGAAGTTGGCATGTTCCAGGAAATAGCCGCCAAACTCCGGGGCGAAGAAAATGATCACCGCCGCGACTGCAAGGAAAACCACTACACCGAAGATATCCTTGACCGTGTAATAGGGATGGAAAGGAATGCCGTCGAGCGGAATGCCGTTTTCATCTTCGTTATCGTGGAGTTCGATCCCATCGGGATTGTTGGAACCCACTTCATGTAGCGCCATCAGGTGCGCCATCACCAGCCCCAGCAGCACCAGTGGCATGGCGATTACATGCAACGCGAAAAACCGGTTCAGAGTGGCGTCGGAGACCACGAAATCTCCGCGGATGAGTTGCGCGAGCGCCTCGCCCACCACCGGAACCGCCCCGAACAGGGAGATGATCACCTGCGCGCCCCAGTAGGACATCTGTCCCCATGGCAGCAGATAGCCCATGAATGCCTCGCCCATCAACACGAGGAAAATGAGCACGCCGAAGATCCACACCAGTTCGCGCGGCTTGCGGTAGGAACCATAGAGCAGGCCACGGAACATGTGCAGATAGACCACGACGAAGAACATCGAGGCGCCCGTCGAATGCATGTAGCGGATGAGCCAGCCCCAGTCCACATCACGCATGATGTATTCGACGGAGGCAAAAGCGTCCTGGGCACTGGGCTTCTAGTTCATGGTCAGCCAGATGCCGGAGAGCAACTGGTTGACCAGCACCACCAGCGCCAGGCTGCCGAAGAAGTACCAGAAATTAAAATTCTTGGGCGCGTAATATTCGGACGCCTGTTCCTTCCACATCTTGGTGAGCGGAAAGCGGCTATCGACCCAATCCAGGCCCCACAGCATCAGCTCACGGGCATTGCTCATCACACTGCGCATCAGGCCGCTCCTTTTTCATCGCCGATCACCACCCGAGTTTCGCCCGCAAAGCGATA
>JBAUIG010000396.1:0-1881 GCA_049682735.1 Candidatus Macondimonas sp.
TGTGGGCCGAGGCCCATTGGGGAAATGTCGCGGTCGGCGCTGCGCTGATCTTCGCCATTCGGCCCCTCTGCGCCTGGGTCTCGCTGGCTGGCACCGGCTTCAGCCCGCGCGAGCGGCTGGTCGTCAGCGTCTATGGCGTGCGCGGCATCGGCTCGATCTATTACATCGCCTATGCCGCCGCGCATCTCGATTGGATCGACGAGGAGGGCCTGTGGTCGACGGTCGCAATCACAATCCTGCTCTCGACCATCTTCCATGGGCTTTCCGCCGGGCTCGTCGTCGAGGGCGTCACGGGCGAGAAGACCGGCGCTGCGACCGACGAAGCGTCGTGAAGCTGGCGCCATGGACCGTCCCCCACCGCCAGCCCGGCCTGGCGGACGGGCGATGAGCACGTGGCCGCCACGAACACGGACAAAATCGCGCCTCCGCATGCCGCGCGAGATTACAGGGTTACGACCAGTCGGCATTTAACCTGGCAATTGGCCGACACATCAGCTTACGACCAGCCGCCATGAACACGCCGGTGGCCTATCCCGGAATGCGGCAGCCGCGCCTGACCGAGGCGCTGTCCGATACGCCGGTGGCGCTCATCCACGGCCCGCGCCAGTGCGGCAAGACCACGCTGGCCCGCGCCGTGGGCAATATCGCCGGCTATGCGACGGTGCCCTTAGGGTGAACGTCTGAATGCCGTGCCGCTCCACAAGCTGAACCGCGCCAAGGACAAATACTTCTGGTCGGTGCAGGTCAGCGACGACATCCGCATCATCGTCCACCGCAGCGACACCAGCCTGCTGCTGTGCTATGTAGACCACTCACGGGATGGAGCCTGAACCGATGCGACAATTGCTCAGCGGCGCCGAGGTGCTGATCACCCACGACGATGCCGGCCGCGAGATCCAGGGCGGGGCGGTGATGCTGCACGACGGCCGGGTCGAGAAAGTCGGCAGCAGCGCCGAACTCGAGGCCTGGATTGCCGAGGCGCCCGAACGCGCGCCGGATCGGCGCTTCGATGTGTCCGGCTGCGTGGTGATGCCGGGACTGATCAATGGCCACCACCACCTGTTCCAGACGCTGACCCGCAGCATCGGCACCGGCGGCGGCCTGGTGCTGTTCGACTGGCTGAAGAAGCTCTACCCGATCTGGGGCCGCATGGACCCGGAAGCGGTCTACGTCAGCGCCAAAGTCGGGCTTTGCGAGCTGCTGCTGTCGGGCGCGACCACGGTCGCCGATCATCAGTACATGTTCCCCAACGGAGCGCGGCTCGATGATGCGATCGCCGCCGCGCAGGAACTGGGCGTGCGCTTCCATCCGACGCGCGGCTCGATGAGTGTCGGCGAGAGCCAGGGCGGCCTGCCGCCCGACGTCCTGGTGGAGGATGAGGACGCCATCCTCGCCGACTGCCAGCGCGTCATCGCGCGGTTCCATGACCCGGCGCCGGGCTCGATGCTGCGGATTGGACTGGCGCCCTGCTCGCCGTTCTCGGTCAGCATGGCGCTGATGCGCGAGACCGCGGCACTGGCGCGCAGCCAGCGCGCGGTGCGGCTGCACACGCATCTGGGCGAGACGGCGGATGAAGATCGCTACTGCGTCGAGAAATTTGGCCTGCGGCCGGTCGACTACGCCGAATCGCTGGGCTGGCTCGGCGACGACGTCTGGTTCGCGCACATGGTCCACCCCAGCAGCGCCGACATCGGCAAGCTCGCACACAGTGGCAGCGGCGTCTGCCATTGTCCGAGCAGCAACATGATCCTTGCCTCCGGCATCGCGCCGGTGCGCGAGATGCTCGATCGCGGCGTGCGCCTCGGCCTCGGCGTCGACGGCTCGGCCAGCAACGATGGCAACCACCTGCTCGGCGAAGCGCGCCAGGCCATGCTGCTGCAG
>JBAUIG010000397.1:0-2667 GCA_049682735.1 Candidatus Macondimonas sp.
CTTGTACACCACCCCGTCGATCTCGAACGGCAGGGTCGCGCGGCGCGCCTGCATCTCACCGTGATAGGCCAGCAGGCCCGCGACGCCGCTGACCCGCCGGTTGAGCGGACAGACCGGCAGACCCCACGCGCGCAATCGGCCCAGGCGCTCGAAATGGGTGTCCGGCAGGGTTGGGTCATTGCCGCCCGCGCCCAGCCCGTAGGCGAACCAGCGCAGCGGACGGCGCGCCGTGACACGCGCATCGAGCTGGCGCAGGCTGCCCGCCGCCGCATTGCGCGGATTGGCGAAAACGCGCTCACCGGCCTCCTGCAGGCGCTGGTTCATGGCCAGGAAGCCCGCGCGCGGCATATAGACTTCGCCGCGCACTTCCAATGATGCCGGCCAGTCGCCGCCCGCGAGGCGCAGCGGCAGGCTGGGCAGGGTGCGCAGGTTGGCGGTCACATCCTCGCCGCTGACCCCGTCGCCGCGCGTCGCCCCACGCACCAGCCGCCCGTTTTCATAGAGCAGGCTCACAGCCAGTCCGTCCAGCTTGGGCTCGGCGCAGTAGGTGACCGGCCCGTCCACGCCCAGTCGTTCCCGCACCCGGCGGTCGAAGGCCTCCACCTCGGCCATGCTGAAGGCATTGTCCAGCGACAGCATCGGCTCGGGGTGGGTCACGCTGCCAAAGGCCGGGGACGGCGCGCCGCCCACGCGCTGGGTCGGCGAATCGGGCGTGATCAAGTCCGGCCAGTTTGCCTCCAGGGCCTGCAATTCGCGCATCAGGATGTCGTACTCGGCATCGCTGATTTCCGGCGCATCCAGCACGTAATAGCAATGATCGTGGTAGCGGATCGCGGCGCGCAGGCGCTCGATTTCGGCCTGCGCCTGGGCGCGCTCGGAGACGCTCATCAAGCCTCCGCCGGCAACTCATCCAGCAGCAACTGGAAACCCATGGCGGTGAGGGGCTGGCGACGGCGATCCAGCACTTCGCCGTTCAAGCGTTCTGCCAGACTCAGGGCCGCGCGATGCATCGCGGCGAGCACCTCGCGCGCCGGCCAGGGGCCGGGCAACACAGCAAAGACGGTCAGCCCCGGTGTGCGCAGCGTGCCCAGCGCCGACAGGTCGAAGCTGCCGGGCTCCACGGCGTTGGCGACACAATAAACCGACTGATCGCCGCTTTCGGCGTAGCGGTAAAAGATATCCCGTTCACCCGGCGTGAGCTGCAATTCGCGGAATGCCCGATCCAGTTCGGCGCCGGCGAAACCCGCGGGATCGCGCGCCATGACATAGAACACCAGCACCCGGCCGGACCCGCCGGCATCGCGGCGTATCGGTGCACGCAGCGCCGGATTCAGCTTGGGCAGCGTCGGCGCAAGGGGCGCCACGGGCTCGATCGGATCGCCGGCTGGGGCAGCGACCCTGGACCCGAGCTGACGCGCAATCGCCGAGCTTGCTGCCGGCTCCGCAGCGGCCGCCGATTCCAGTTCGACCGCTGGCAGGCCGTCGAAGCGCGCCTCGGTCTCCCAGTCCGCCCCTGTCGCCTCCGCCGGCGCGTCCAGCTCCCATGCCTCGTCGTCCTCCTGCCAGCCCGGCTCGCGACGCTCGTGCTCGGCGTCCGCACGTGCCTTGCGGCCCTGGGTCCAGCGCCAATGCGCATAAATGCCGACCAGGGCCACCAGGCCCACGATAAAGATCAATCCCTGCAATCCGCTCATGGCTTACCTGCTTATGGCCTGCTTAGGGCATCTCCGCCACCAGCGCGGTGGCGCGTTCCAGATCGACCGTCACCACTCGGGATACCCCCGGCTCCTGCATGGTGATGCCGATCAGGTGTTCCGCCGCCGTCATGGTGGTCTTGTTATGAGTGACAAAAATGCACTGTACCCGTTCGGCCATCTCCTGCACCAGATCGCAGAAGCGACCCACGTTGGCCTCGTCCAGCGGCGCGTCCACCTCATCGAGCATGCAGAACGGCGCCGGGTTGAGTTCAAAGATGGCGAACACCAGCGCCACGGCGGTGAGCGCCTTCTCGCCCCCGGACAACAGATGGATGGAGCTGTTGCGCTTGCCCGGCGGGCGCGCGATGACACGGATGCCGGGCAGCAGATTGCCGTCGCCTTCCAGTTCCAGGCGCGCCTCGCCGCCCCCGAACAGCTTGGGAAAAGTGGTTTGAAACACGCCATTGAGCCGCTCGAAGGTCTCGGCGAACAGGGCGCGGGTTTCCCGATCCATGCGCCGCATGGCGGCCTCCAGGGTGTTCAAGGCCTCGGTGAGATCGGCATCCTGGCTCGCCAGGCCCGCAATCCGGTCGGACAGTTCGGCGTGATCCGCCACCGCCGCCAGGTTGACCGCGCCCATGCGCTCGATCCGCTGGGTCACTGTGGCCAGTTCAGCAGCCAGAGCCGTCTCGGTGTCCCGCTCGCTCAAGCGGGCGGCCGCCGTGGCGGGGTCCTCGCCCTGCTGGATGAGCCACGCCGTCAGATCCTCGCAGCGCAACTGGGCCTCCCGATGGCGCAGGCTCAGGGCTTCCAGTTCGCCGCCCTGGACCTTGAGCTGCTGGGCCAGCGCCTGGGCCTGAAGATGCTGGGCCTGCAAGGCCTGATCGAGCGTTTCCAGCGCGCCGCGCGCCGCGCGCAATTCACCGTCGATCTGGTCGCGTTCGGCGCGCGCCGCCGCCAGCGCGGTCTC